>NZ_CP094526.1:8312500-8462457 GCF_029910095.1 Bradyrhizobium sp. ISRA464
CGTTCCGCTATCGGGCCGATCGCACCGCCGTCGTCCGCTTCGACCAGTCCGGCATCGATCCCCTGACGGATCAATATGAGCTGGTGCTGTCGACCTGCTGGCCGTTCGACGCGTTGTCCTCGGGCCCGGAACGCTATCTGCTGCACGCCACCCTGATTGAACCGGGCTCCTGATGCAGTCCATGAATTTTGCGTCTGCCGGGATATCGCATGCGATGCCCTGATTTGCGCTGGCGTGAGTTGCCACGCCCCTCTTCCCTGCGCCATAAGAACAATGAAAAATCCTGGCCGGCGGCGATCGACCGCCGGCCAGAGGAAACAAAGACAAGGATAAGGGCAGGCTCCATGGAAGCTTTCGCAAGCACCGCGTCTCATCCCTCCACCAAATGGACGCCGCCCATTGATGCCAGCGACATCGTCAAGAGCATTCATGCGATGCTGCACCCGCGCAACATCGTGCTGGTTGGCGCCACCGACAAGCCGGGCAATTATGCCGAGCGGATCTGGAACAACCTGATCAAGTACAAATATGCCGGCGGCCTGTTCCCGATCAACGCCAAGCGCGAAACGATCTGGGGCGTCACCTGCTACAAGGACTTTGCCAGCCTCCCCGAAAAGCCTGACCATGTGCTGGTGCTGGTGCCGGCACGCTTTGCGGTGCAGGTCATCCGCGACGCGGCCGCGGCCGGCGCGCGCTCGGCGACCATCGTCACCTCGGGCTTTAGCGAACTACAGGACGAGGAGAGCCAGCGGCTCGCGGTCGAGCTGAAGCAGGCGATCGAGGAGACCGGGCTCGCGGTCACCGGCCCGAACTGCCTCGGTAACCTAAGCGCCGGCGAGAACCTGTTCACCAATATCGACGACCGCATCGTCACCATGGAGCAGGGCCCGGTCGCCGTCGCCGGCCAATCCGGCGCGATCGTGATGGCGATCCGCCAGGCACTGGAGGATCGCGGCGTCGGCGTCGGCTACATGGTCACGACGGGCAACGAATCCGGGCTCGAGACGCCCGACCTGATGGCCTATTTCGCCGCCGATCCGAGCATCCGCGTCATCGTGGTCTATCTCGAAGGCGTCCGGAACACGAAGGTGTTCCGGGACGCCTGCAAGGCGGCGCGCGCCGCGGGCAAGCCGGTGATCGCGCTCAAACTCGGCGCATCCGAAGGCGGCCGGGCCGCTGCGATGGCCCACACCGGCGCACTCGCCGGCTCGATCGAGACATTCGACGCGATCTCGACCCGTGAAGGCGTGATCCGCGTGCGCGGCCTGGACGAGCTGATCGAGACCACGGAGTGCTTCGTCCATGCCGATCCGCCGAAAGGCAATCGCCTCGCGGCGGTGTCGCTGTCGGGCGGCAAGCGCGGCCTGCTGATCGACGCCTTCTATTCCGCCGGCCTGAATTTCGCGCCGCTGGGCCCCAATGCCAGCGAGCAGCTGGCAAAAATGCTCGGCCCCGGCAGCATCGTCGGCAACCCGCTCGATGCCGGCTTTGCCGCGGTGGTCGATCCGTCCGTCTACATGAAGTCGATCAAGATCATGATCGACGATCCCGACACCGATATCGTCATCATCGATGCCGAGCTGCCGAAGGCGCCGCACGAGCTGCGCGAGCGTAACCTTCGCATCGTCAACGAGATGGCGGGCCAGGCCAACAAGCCGGTGATCTATATCAGCGCGATGTCGATCGGCTTCACCGAGTTCACCAAGGGACTGCGCAAGAGCCTGCCCAATATCGCGGTGCTGCAGGGCCTCGACCGCGCAGTCGGCGCCATCAAGTCGCTAATCGACTATGCCGGCCTGCGCAGGGAGGTGCCCGACGTCGTGTCGAGCTCGAAGCCTTCGGCGCGTGCTCTGCTGGAAAAGACGCTGAAGGCCGCCGACGGCGCCGCCGCGCTCGACGAGGTCGCATCGAAGAAGCTGCTCAAGGCCTATGGCATTCCGATCTCGAAGGAAGAGGTCGCGCAGACCGCGGCGGACGCCGTGAAGATCGCCAACACAATCGGCTTTCCGGTGGTCGCAAAGGTGGTCAGCCCTGACATCCTGCACAAGTCCGACATCGGCGGCGTGGTGCTCAACCTGAACAGCGCGGCCGAAGTGAAGAAGGCCTTCAACGACATCACCGCGCGGGTGAAGAAGCTGAAGGGCAAGCCGAAGCTCGAGGGCATTCTGATCGCGCAGCAGGTCAAGGCCGACCTTGAGCTCGTGGTCGGCGCCTCGCTCGATGCCGAGATGGGCCCCGTGGTGCTGTTCGGCACCGGCGGCATCGACATCGAGCTGATGAAGGACGTCGCGCTCGCCGGCGCGCCGCTCGACGCGGCCGAAGCGAAAGAGCTGATCGCGAAGACCAAGGCCGGCGTCAAGCTCAGGGGTTATCGCGGCAAGCCCGCGTTGCACGAAGCATCGGTGGTGAAGGCGCTGGTCGGCCTCTCCAACCTGATGGCGGACGCCGATGGCCGCATCGCCTCGATCGACGTCAATCCCTTCCTGATCAACACCAGGCTCGGCGTCGCCGTCGACGGCCTGATCGTGCTGAACAACGCCGCGGCGAAGAAGGCGGCGGAGCATTGATCATCAAAGATTCGAATCTCTTGCGATGGATCGCCGGGTCAAGCCCGGCGATGACAATCGCTGTCAGGAGATCGTAGGGTGGGCAAAGGCGCTCTTGCGCCGTGCCCACCATCCTTGCACGGCTCGTGAGGGTGGGCACGCTGCGCTTTGCCCACCCTACGACATCACTGCGCTAGAAGCTCGCCCCCCACTGCCGCGCGGTTTGCATGACCCAGTCGCGGTAGATCGTCAGTGGCGTGACGCCGGTGATGCCGCCGCAGCCGGCAGTGCCGTTCGGCCCGGTCGACCAGCTCACCACGCCGACGATTGCGGGCCCGCTCTGCTTGTCCTCGAACACCGGCGCGCCGGAATCGCCGGTGCAGGCGCCGAGCCCGTCGCGCATGCCCTGCCCGACCGGATCGACCAGGCGAATCTGCAGCGTGCCGGGCTTGCCGCTCGCGATCAGCCCGGCGACGCGGATGGTGCCGCCGCTCTTGCCGTCGCCGCGCACGGTGACGCCGACACCGGCGATCGTGAAGCGACCGCCGACCTGGATCGGGATGTTGGGCATGCCGAGGGCAGCCGGCGCCTTGCCGGCCACCGGTGCCGCGAGCTGCAGCAGCGCGACATCGGCGGTCGCGGCATGATTGAGCATCGCCTGCATCCGAAAGCCCGGATGGATCGTCACCGTCCTGACGTCCTGCAGCCTCGGCTGCCGGTCCCCTCCATACTCGACGATCTTGTAGTCGGCGCCGGGCTGCACGCAATGCGCCGCGGTCAGCACGACCTTCGGTGCGATCAGCGCGCCGGTGCAGAAATTGCCGCGCGAGCCGACGATGGTGACGACGGAGCGTGCGACGCCCCCTGTCGACGGTGCGCCGCCACCGACGATGGCGAGCGCAGGAGCGGAGGCGAGCGACAGCGTGGCTGCAAGGATCAAGCGAGGTATTTTCATGGGCGCAGCAATAGCCTGAGCCGTCCTCATCGCCAAGCCGGATCGGGCTGGTCCCGATCCCCGATCCGTGTTAGCCGCTGCCCCATGCAATGCAGCATTGGGCAGGAAAGCGATGATTGAAGCAGTGATCTGGGATTTCGGCGGCGTCTTGACCACCTCGCCGTTCGAGGCGTTTGCACGCTACGAGACCGAGCGCGGGTTGCCGATCGACATCATCCGCCGCACCAACGCCGCCAATCATCTCGAGAACGCCTGGGCCAAATTCGAGCGCGCCGAGATCGATGCCGAGACCTTCGACAGACTGTTCGCCGTGGAATCGAAAGCGCTCGGCGCCGAGGTGCGGGGCAAGGACGTGCTGCCGCTGCTCTCCGGCGACCTGCGCCCCGAGATGGTCGAAGCGCTGAAGCGCATCAAGGCGAAATTCAAGACCGGATGCATCACCAACAATCTGCCGTCGAACGCGATCGGCAGTCACAGCGGGCGCACGCTCTATGTCGCCGAAGTGATGGCGCTGTTCAACCACGTCATCGAGTCCGCCAAGATCGGCCTGCGCAAGCCCGATCCGCGCATCTACCGGATGATGGTGGAGACTCTGCAGGTGAACCCGAAGAACTGCGTCTATCTCGACGACCTCGGCGTCAACCTGAAGCCGGCGCGGGAGATGGGCATGACCACGATCAAGGTGCTGAACGCTGCGCAGGCGATCGGCGAGCTCGAGGCCGCGACCGGCCTCACGCTGAGGTGAAGCGGGCTTCGCACGCATTCACCGCGCATTCAGGCACCCGCTTTTAATTGTCGGCCTCCTTTCCTGGTCTGGCATGACCTTTCGGACAACCGGTTTCCACGTGTCCGAAGCATGCTTGTGGAGGCACCAATGAAACGTTCCGTCGCAGCCCTCGTCTCAGCCGGCTCGCTGCTGTTCTCGGTCGCGGCCTTTGCGCAATCCACGACAAGTCCGGCCCCCGCCGCGCCGGCACAAGCGGCGGCCCCTGCGCAGGACAACACCGCGACGGCTCCCGTACCCGGCGCGAAGCGCGCGGCCTGCCAGAGCACGGCGCAGGCCTTGAAGGGCCAGGAGAGGCGTGACCAGATGCAGCTCTGCATGGCGCAGGCGCGGCTCGATTGCCTGAAGCAGGCCGTGGCTCAGAAGATCGTCGGCCCGCAGCGCAAGGATTTCGTGAAGAGCTGCGCGAGCTAAACCTCACAGCCGTATTGCGCTCGGCGGAATACGCCGGAACCATGCGCCAACCCCGCGCTGTTGCGGGCCAAACGAGCCTTGTGCTTTGCCCGCAACGGGGGCAGAACAGGTTCGAGTTCAAGGCAAATTCGGAGCTGATCCTCGTGGCTGACACTAGGCCCACCGCCTCGATCGAGGCCGTGGAAGGCGGCCTCGCCGCGCAAGGCTATATTGCAAGCCGGCAGATCGCGACCGCGGTCTATCTGTCGCAGCAGATCGAGAAGCCGATCCTGGTCGAAGGCCCCGCCGGCGTCGGCAAGACCGAGCTGGCAAAAGCCATCGCGGCCTGGCGCGGCATGAAGATGATCCGGCTGCAGTGCTATGAGGGCCTCGACGAGGCCAAGGCGCTGTACGAGTGGAAGTATGCCAAGCAGCTGCTCTACACCCAGATCCTGAAGGACAAGCTCGGCGAGGTGCTCGGCGGCGCGCAGACATTGCATGCAGCGCTCGACCAGCTCCACACCTTCGGCGATGTGTTCTTTTCCAAGGAGTTCGTCGAGCCGCGCCCGCTGTTGCAGGCGCTCGAGCAGCCCGCCGGCTGCGTGCTCCTGATCGACGAGATCGACAAGTCCGACGCGGAATTCGAATCGCTGCTGCTGGAGATCCTCTCGGACTTCCAGGTCACCATCCCCGAGCTCGGCACAGTGTCGGCGGTCGCGCCGCCAACCGTGATCCTGACCTCGAACAGCGAGCGCGATCTCGGCGATGCCTTGAAGCGGCGCTGCCTGCATCTGCATATCGGCTTCCCCGAGCAGAAGCTGGAGGAGCGCATCGTGGAAAGCCGCGTGCCCGGCATCTCGCAGACCCTGCGTAAGCAGATGGTCAGCTTCATCCACGAGATCCGCAGCCTCGACCTGAAGAAGCTGCCCTCGGTCAGCGAAGCGATCGACTGGGCGCGTGTGCTGGTGCTGCTGGAGACAAACGAGCTCAATCATGAGATCGTCAAGGACACGCTCAACGTGCTCCTGAAATACGAGGCCGACATCGAGGCCGCGACGCCCCAGATCTCGACCTTCATCGCCAAGGCGTCGCGGCAAGGCGTGTTCAGCTAACCCGGATGCGCGAGAACCTGCATCGCTTCTTTCGTGCGGCGCGAGGAGCCGGGGTCCGGGTCTCGCCCGCCGAAAGCATCGATGCGATGCGCGCGGTGGCCAAGATCGGCTTCACCGACCGCGCGATCCTGCGCGACACCTTCCTGCTGACGCTTGCCAAGACCCAGGACGAGAAGCGCGCGCTCGGCGATTGCTTCGATCTGTTCTTCAGCCAGCCCGAGCCGCAGCAGGACAGCAGCGAACAGAGCAAGTCGGACGACAACGATGAGTCGGGCGCCAATCCGTCGGCCGATGCCCACGGCGACACCAGCGGCGGCGCCGCGAACGAGAATATCGGGCCGCTGGCGCAGATGCTGCTGTCGCAGGACCGCAGCGCGATCTCGACCGCGGTCGCCAACGCCTCGGGCGCGGCGTTACTGTCTGACATCCGCTATTTCACCCAGCGCGGCATCTTCCAGACCCGCATCCTCGACGCGATGGGCATCCAACGTCTGCGCGACGACATCGACGAACTGACCGCGAGCAATCTCGCGCTCGCCGAGCGGCTGCAGGACGCGCTCAACGGCCTGCGCGGCGCGGTGCGAGACGCGGTCTCGCAGGCGCTTCTGTTGTACGGCCGCGAGGAGGCGGAGAACCTGCGCAACGAGATCCTGCGCAACGCGCCGCTGGCGCGGATCGAGCCGCGCCAGGTCGAGCAGATGCGCACGCTGATCCGCCAGATCGCGCGCCGCCTGCGCGAGCGCTACTCCAAACCGCGCAAGCGGCAGCGCCGCGGCCACCTCGACGTCCGCCGCACGCTGCGGCGAAACGCAGCCTGGGGCGGCGTGCCCTTCCTGACCGCCTGGAAGCGCAAGCACCGCGACCGGCCGAAGATCGTGGCGCTGTGCGACGTCTCCGGCTCGGTCGCGCGGGTCTCGGACTTCTTCCTGCTTCTGATCCACAGCTTGCACGAGGTCGTGGACGACGTCCGCTCGTTCGCCTTCTCCGGGCACCTGATCGAGGTCAGCCGCATCCTCGAAACCAAATCGCCGGAAGAGGCGATGAAGGAGATCATGGCCAAGGTCGGCTTCGGCTCGTCCGACTACGGCAATTCATTCGCCGATTTCGAGGATGAGTGGATGAGCACGGTGACGCCGCAGACCACCGTGATCGTGCTCGGCGACGCCCGCAGCAACAATCTCGATCCGCGCGCCGACATCCTGCGCCGCATCGGCGAACGCTCCAAGCGGCTGGTGTGGCTCAACCCCGAGGGACGCATGACCTGGGGCTTCGGGGACTCGGAGATGCCGCGCTATGCAACCTTCTGCAGCGTGGTGCGCCAATGCTCCACCGCCAAGCAGCTCGAACGCGCCGTCTCCGACATCGTGGCGACGTATCAATAGGTTTGAGGTTGTCTAGACCGTGGCGTCGACGGTCAGCCAGTCGCGGAATAGCCAACCGACGAACGAGATCAGGGTCAGCGCGATCGCCGCAGAAATGCTGACGAGTTTGATCGTCGTGATCGCCTTCAACATCGGGACCGTCCGCTCCGTCCCGTTCGGATCGCCGCGCAACAGCAGCCACGCCAGCAGGCGTCCTCGATCAGGTCGCTGAGGAGATAGACCGCCGGCAGCAAAAGGCCGAGCCATTCGACGGACGGATCGAGCTGCTTGATCCAGTGCGCCGATGCCGCGCCCATCGAGCCCGCAAGCGCCAGCATGACGATCAGATCGAGCGGGAACAGGATCGGACAGATATACTTCATCCGAAGATCTGACGTGACGAGTTCGCCGAGCTGGGCGCCACGGATTGCCGCAAGCAGACGCGTGCCGACAACGTGCGGCCGGGCGGTGGGAGCCTGTGTTCCAACCGACAAGGTGCGGCCCGTGTAACACAACATCCTTCAATTAAAGATTGAATCCCGAGCGCATCCTGGCTTACATAGGCGCGAGAATTCACGGCGACCGCAGGGGCTACGGATGCCGAAGGATATTGTGATTTGTTGCGACGGCACCGGCAACGAGATCGGCGCCAATATTTCCAACATTCTGAAGCTGTTTCGCGTTACCGAGAAGAACGGCCGGCAGCGAATCTATTATCATCCCGGTCTCGGCACGATCGGCCTGCAGAGCGCCTGGGGGCGCTTCAAGCAGCAGGTACGCGGCGTGCTCGGGCTTGCCACCGGCGCAGGCCTCGACGAGGACACGCTCGGCGCCTACGTCTTTTTGTGCAGAACCTGGGAGCCGGGCGACCGGGTCTGGCTGTTCGGCTTCAGCCGAGGTGCCTACACGGTGCGCGTGCTGGCGGCCTTCATCCATGTGATGGGCCTCTTGCCGGTCGATCAACTCGACCTCGCCGGCTACGCGTTCAGCTCTTACAAAAAAGCCAGTTCGGACAGCCAGAGGTCCGACGGCACCTTCGACCCGGAGCCCTTGAAGGAGGCCTGGCATTTCAGCCAGATCGCCGGCGGCCGCAACATCGACATCGAATTCGTCGGGGTCTGGGATACGGTGGCCTCGATCATCGTGCCGCGGCAGGACAACTTCCTGTTCGATCTGCAGACGCTGCTGTTCACCCGCACCAATTCGAGCGTCAAGCGATTCCGCCAAGCGATCTCGATCGACGAGCGGCGGCGCATGTTTCGCCTCAACCGCTGGATCGAGCCGCAGAAATACCGGTCGGATCCGTTCGATCCAGCAACGGAAGTGGACCAGGACATCCGTCAGGTCTGGTTCGCCGGCGTTCACTCCGACGTCGGCGGCGGCTATCCGGAAGATCAGAGCGGAGCATCGAAGTTTCCGCTGATATGGATGCTCGTGCAGGCCAAGGCTGCCGGGCTCACCGTGGACCAGGCGCTGATCGATCATCTCGCCTGGGGGCTGCCACTGCCGCCACACAAGCACGAATATGTGCCGCCAAGCGCGACGGCGCCGTTGCATAATTCGCTGACGGCCGCCTGGAAGATCCTTGAGTGGATTCCAAAGAGCGCCAAATGGAAGGAATGGCCCGAGCGAAAATCCTTCCTCGGCTTCTATCTGCCGCGCGGTGAGCCGCGACCGATTCCGGAAGGGGCGACCATCCATGCTTCGGTGCTGGAGCGCATGGAGAAGGATCCGACCTACCGGCCGATCAACCTGCCGAAGACCTACAAGGTCGAGCCACTGACGCCGCCACCGGCGCCACCCGTTCCAACGGTCTGACGCCTACGCGTCGATCGCCTCCTTGATGCGCTTGCGGCTGAGCGGCAGGTCGCGCAGCCGCTTTCCCGTCGCATGGGCGATGGCGTTGGCGAGCGACGCGGCAGCCGGCCCCTGCCCGGTCTCGCCGGCGCCGAGGAAGGGCTGGCCGGGGCGGTTGATGATGTGGACGTCGATACGGTCGGGTACCGCACTGAAACGCAGGATCGGATAGGTCTGCCAGTCAATGCTGGTGATCCTGGCCTCGTCGAAGCTGACGCTTTCATACAGCGTCCAGCTCGAGGACTGCACGATCGCGCCTTCGATCTGGTTGGTGATCCCGTCAGGATTGACGACCTGCCCGGCATCGACGGCGGCGACCGCGCGCACCAGCCGCGCGCGGCCGGTCTCGCGATCGACCTCCACCTCGGAGGCGATGGCGCAATAAGCGGCGAGATTCTTGTAGCGCGCGAACGCAAAGCCGTAGCCGCGGTTCGGCGGCGCCGTCTGGCCGGGCTTCCAACCGAACCCCTCGGCCGCCTTCTCGATCACCGCGCGGCCGCGCGGGTCGTCGAGATGTTTCAGGCGGAATTCGACCGGGTCGGTTGCGGCGAGACCGGCCAGTTCATCCATGAAGCTCTCGAGCGAGAACACGTTGTGATAGGCGCCGAGCGCACGCATCGCGGAGATCCGTAGCGGCATCGCCGGGATGAAGTGATGCACCACATGCGCGTTCGGAAAATTGTAGAGCGGGATCGCATTGCGATCGCCGCCGCCCTCCGGCAGCGGTAGCGGCTTCGGCGCGGGCACCGCAAAGGCTCGCGCCATGTGCTGGGCCGCGAGCAGCGCGCCGGCGCCGCCCGGCCGCATCGAATGCGTGTTGCTCCACACCGCAAAATTCCAGTCGGCGATCCTGCCGCTCGCGTCGAGCGAGGCGCTCAGCTTGGTCACCATCGCCGGACCATAGGGCTCCCAGCCGTGTTCCTGCTCGCGCATCCACTGCAGCCGCACCGGACGCCCGGGAAGCGCGCGGGCAATCAGCGCGGCGTCGGCTGCGGCATCGTCGGCACCGTTGTGGCCGTAGCAGCCGGAGCCTTCGGTATGGATCAAGCGGACGCTCTCCGGTGGCAGGCCGAGCATCTCGGCGATCGCCTGGCGGTCGGGATAGACGCCTTGCGTGTGCGTCCACACGGTCATGGTGCCGTCGACGAAATGGGCGACCGCGCAGGAGGGCCCGATCGAGCCATGCGACTGGTAGGGCCGCGTATAGGTGGCCTCGAGCGCCTTCGTGCCGCTCACCGATGGATTGCTGCGCTGGAGGATCGTGAAATCCTGCGACGGCAGCGCGGTCAGCGCGCTTGCCATATCGTTCTGGTTCGGAAGCTTTGCTCTCTCTTGCCACTTCGCGACGGCGGCCAGCGCCTGCATCGCCTTGATCGCCGCAAACTCCTTCTCCGCCACCACGGCGAGAAAATTGCCGTCGCGCATTACCCGCACCACGCCGGGCATCTTCTCGATTGCGGAAGTGTCGCATTCGGTCAGTTGCGCGCCATAGCTCGGCGGCCGCACCACGCGCGCGTGCACCATGCCGAGGAGCCGCATGTCCTGCACATAGGCCGCGCCGCCCGTGACCTTCGCCGGGATATCGACGCGCGGTACCGGTTGGCCCATTACCTTGAAGCTTGCCGGATCCTTAAGGCTCGACACCGGCTGCGCCTGGACGTGCAGGATGTTCGCGGCGACAAGCTCGCCATAGCTCAGCCGCCGACCGTCGGGCGCGACGACCGCCGCATTCTCCGTCCGCAACCCGTCGGCGGGGAGCCCGAACCGTCGTGCGGCTTCCGCGATCAGCAGCGCGCGCGCCTGCGCCGCAGCGTTCAGGATCGCGGTGCCGCTGTCCTGCATCGAGTGGCTGCCGGCGGTGTAGCCTTCGTTCGCCGTGAGCCTGGTGTCCGCGGTGATCACCTTCAGCGCATCGAAGGGGACATCGAGCTGTTCGGCAGCGATCTGCTGGAACGCGGTCCTGAAGCCCTGACCGAGTTCGGCCTTGCCGGTGAACGCCGTGATACGGCCGTCGGCATCGATGCGAATCCAGGAATCCAGATAGGGCGAGGTCGCGAGGCTGCCGGGCAGCTTCGGCCTACTACCCGCCCTCTGCTCCTGCGCCGCCGCAGGGCGCAGCGCAAAGCTGATGATCAGCGCGCCGCCACCGGCCAGCACGCTGCGGCGATCGAGGATCACGGGCGCGTTCATCGCTGGCTCCCGTCGCTCGCGGCATCAGCCGTGTCGATCAGGCGCGCGGCGCGATGCACGGCGCGCAGGATGCGCATATGGGTGCCGCAACGGCAGAGATTCGATTCCAACTCGGCACGGATCTGCGCATCGGTCGGCTTCGGATTGCGCAGCAACAGCGCCTGCGCGCGCATCATCATCCCCGCGATGCAGTAGCCGCATTGCGCCGCCTGCTCCTCCATGAAGGCGCGCTGGATCGGCGCCGGCGCTGCCACGGTGCCGAGCCCTTCGAGCGTCGTCACCTGCTTGCCCTCGAGCAGAACCAGCGGCGTGACACAGGACAGCACCGCCTTGCCATCGACGATCACCGTGCAGGCGCCGCACTGCCCGAGCCCGCAGCCGAACTTGGCCGCATTCAGCCCGAGGTCGTCGCGCAGCACATACAGCAGCGGAGTATCCGGGTCGGCTTCGACCCGATGGTCCCCGCCATTGACCTTCAATGTCATCATGGCTTGCCTCCCGGTTTGGGGTTGGCCGGCGCGTCGCGCGCATCGGGCGACGCCGCAAGCGAAACGGCTTGGCTGGCGCGCGCATCGCGCACGGTCTTGTCGAGATCGCTCCAGGCCGGCTGCTTGCCGAAGCGGGCGCGCAGATAGTTCAGCAAGGCGACCATCTGCGCATCATCCATGCTGGCGGCAAACCCGGGCATGATCGGGCTGTGCTCGCCCTCGACGCCCGAGACGCCGGACAGCACGGTGTTGATGAGATTGCGCGGAGCGGGGCTCGCGATCGCCGTGCTGAGCGCGAGATTGACGCCGCCATAGGGCAGCGGCCGGTTGCCCTCGTGGCAGGAGGCGCAGGCCGCGGCATAGATTGCCGCACCTGCGGCATTCGCCTGCGGCGCTTCCGCTGGAGATGATTGCGCCACCACCGCACCGGCGGAACGCGTGCGGTCGGGCGCCGGCGCGCCCGAGATATCGGCCATGTAGACGGCGATGGCGCGCACGTCGCTGTCGGCGACCGACGACAGATTGGCGACGACCTCGGCCATCGGCCCGCGCGCAGTGCCGTGGTCAGAGTGCCAGGCGTGACGCAGATACGCGTACAGCGCGTCGGCGTGCCAGCGCACCGGTGCATGCGACGCGTCGTTCAGCGCATAGGCGTGCCAATTGTCGACCTCGCCGCCGGCAAACTGCGCGTTGACGCGCTCGGCACCGAGCGCATTGCGCGGCGTGTGGCAGGCGCCGCAATGCGCAAGTCCTTCGACCAGATAGGCACCGCGGTTCCATTCCGCGCTCTTCGTGGCATCAGGACGAATGTCGGCGCTCCGAAGGTACAGCAATTTCCACCCGGCGATCAGCGGCCGATAGTTGAACGGAAAGGACAGCTCATTCTTCGGCGGCGATGCATGAACCGGCTCCCGGGTCATCAGGAACGCGTAGAGCGCCCGGTCGTCGGCATCCGAAACATTAGTGAAATGGTCATAGGGGAAGGTCGGGTAGAGATGATGGCCGTCGCGGCTGACGCCCGAGCGCATCGCGCGGACGAACGCCTCTTCCGACCAGCGCCCGATCCCGGTCTCGGCGTCGGGCGTGATGTTGGAGGAAAACACGGTTCCGAACGATGTGGGAACCGGAACGCCGCCGGCGTAATTCGCAGCCCCACGCAGGGTATGACAGGTGTTGCAATTGCCGATCGCGGCGAGATCGCGGCCGCGCTTGACGATATCAGGATCGAACGTATCCGGCCGCGGTGGCGCAACAGCCGCGATCGACGGCCGCCAGGCCACGGCGAAGCCCGCGGCCGCGACCACCAGCACGACGACAACGACGCTTGCGACGATCCGCGATTGACCGGCCATGCCTGAATCGAGTT
This sequence comes from Bradyrhizobium sp. ISRA464, assembly GCF_029910095.1. Lineage (NCBI taxonomy): Bacteria > Pseudomonadati > Pseudomonadota > Alphaproteobacteria > Hyphomicrobiales > Nitrobacteraceae > Bradyrhizobium > Bradyrhizobium sp. ISRA464. The sequence goes on from NZ_CP094526.1 coordinate 8,325,553, forward strand.
TATGGTTGGCTCGTCTGTTAACCTATCTCCCCCGGGATCGTTCGGCCGCCCGGCCTTCGATCACCGCCTGTTGACCCTCGGATCATGACCGCCCAGCCAGCCCTCGATCGCGCACCCGCCGAGTCCCGCGATGCGCTGTCCGTGCTCAATTCCGTGTTTGGGCTGCCGGGCTTTCGCGGCGCGCAGGAGAAGATCATTCGCCACGTCACCGGCGGCGGCAATTGCCTGGTGCTGATGCCAACCGGCGGCGGCAAGTCGCTGTGCTACCAGCTGCCGTCGCTGCTGCGCGACGGCTGCGGCATCGTGGTGTCGCCGCTGATCGCGCTGATGCGCGACCAGGTCGCGGGCCTCACGGAGGCCGGCGTCAACGCCGCGGTGCTGAACTCGACGCTCACTTACGAGGAAGCCTCCGAGGTCGAGCGGCGGCTGATCGCCGGCGATCTCGACCTGCTCTATGTCGCACCCGAGCGGCTGCTGACGCCGCGCTGTCTCAATCTGCTCGGCCAAGCGCAGATCGCGCTGTTTGCAATCGACGAGGCGCATTGCGTCTCGCAATGGGGCCACGACTTCCGACCCGAATATATCGGCCTCTCGGTGCTCGCCGAGCGCTTTCCCGACGTGCCGCGCATCGCGCTGACCGCGACCGCGGATGCGCTGACGCGCAAGGAGATCGCCGAGCGGCTGTCGCTCGCGGATGCGCCGCAATTCGTCTCGAGCTTCGACCGCCCCAACATCCGCTACGAGATCGTCGACAAGCAGAATGCGATCACGCAGCTGAAGCATTTCATCAAGGACCGGCACGCGGGCGACGCCGGCGTGGTCTACTGCCTGTCGCGCGCCAAGGTGGAGGACGTCGCAGCGTCGCTGAACGCCGTCGGCATTCCGGCGCTACCCTATCATGCCGGGCTCGATGCCGCCGTGCGCGCCCGACACCAGGACCGCTTCATCAACGAGGACGGCGTCGTGATCGTCGCCACGATCGCGTTCGGCATGGGCATCGACAAGCCGGACGTTCGCTTCGTCGCGCATCTCGACCTGCCCAAGAGCGTCGAGGCCTACTACCAGGAAACCGGCCGCGCCGGCCGTGACGGCAAGCCGTCGACCGCATGGATGGCCTACGGCCTGTCCGATATCGTGCAGCAGCGCCGCATGATCGACGAATCGAACGGATCCGACGCCTTCAAGCGCGTCTCGATCGGCAAACTCGACGCGCTGGTCGCGCTCGCCGAAACCGCGCATTGCCGCCGGCAGCGCCTGCTCGGCTATTTCGGCGAGATGCACGACGGCGAGAACTGCGGCAATTGTGACAACTGCCTGACGCCGCCGCGCATCCGCGACGGCAAGGTGCTGGCGCAGAAGCTGTTATCGTGCGTCTACCGCACCGGCCAGCGTTTTGGCGCCATGCACCTGATCGACGTGCTGGTCGGGCGGCTGACCGAGCGCGTCAAGCAGTTCGATCACGACCAATTGTCGGTGTTCGGCATCGGCCGCGAGCTCAACGAGAAGCAATGGCGCGCGGTGCTGCGTCAGCTCGTGGCGATAGGCCATCTGCGCGCCGACAGCGACGCCTATGGCGCGCTAAAGCTGACCGACAGCGCGCGCGGCGTGCTGAAGGGCGAGACCGCGGTGATGCTGCGCGAGCGGCCGGAAGGTGCGCGCAACCGCGCGATCCGCGGCAAGTCGCGCCGCGGCGAGCTTGCGCCCGCGGCCGACGGCAAGGGCGCCGCCGCTAACCCCGCGCTGCATGCGGCACTACGCGCCTGGCGCGCGGAGATCGCGCGGCAGCGCGGCGTGCCGGCCTATGTCGTGCTGCACGATTCGACCATCGACGGCATCGCCGCAATGCAGCCGGACACCCTGAGCGAGCTCCGCAACATCGCCGGCATCGGCGACAAGAAGCTCGAGCATTACGGCAACGACCTGATCAGGCTGGTGAAGTCTTCGCAAGAATAGGCAGCGACACGACGCAACGATCGGCTTGCCATGATCTCGGCCGTGCCGCGGACCGGCCCAATCCCGGGCTCAAGGTTGATTGGTGAGGCAGCATTTCTTGTATTTCTTGCCGCTTCCGCACGGGCATGGATCATTACGTCCGACGTGACGCAGGGGATTCCTCACGGGCTCCGTGGGTATCCATTGCGTACCGAGATCGTCGTCGGAGAGCTGGTCGGTGGTATCATCGTGATCGGTCCACTCCAACGCTTCGACCACATCCGCGATGTAACCAAGATGGGCTTCCTCAAAGCGACTGATGTCCTCGGGTCTCTGCTCGGCCTCGGCAAGCAGGTCGTCGAACTCGCCGCGTCCAAGCATCCAGTCCGGGATACAGCCATCATCGATCGCGCGATGCACCATCGGGGCCAGATCGCGCAGCCCCAACAAGGCAATTGCCTGCTGCCAGCCGTACCAGGCCTGGTCCTCGTCCTCAGCGAGTTTGTCCTCGTAGAATGCCACAAGCAGGCGCCGCATCCGGTCGAGCTCGATGCGTCCATCCCAAGTGAGGAACGTCGCGGCACCGAAAATCTGGTCACGGGCGAATTGATCGACGGATCGATCCGCAACGAGGCCGAACAACGCGTCGACGTCGCCGTCGAAAACGCCCGCCACAATGCGGGCCATGCTTTCAGTCAAAACGTCTCCGAGCACATCATCGAGCTCGGACTCGGGGCGACGCAGCAGCCGCAGTAAATCGCGGCAAGCTGCGGTGTCGCGGCCTCCACCCAGAATGTACAGGCCGCGAAACAACAGCACGACCTCTTCATCGGATAGCGATTCACCATTCGCGGCGCGCGCGACCAGGGCGCGCAATGGAGGAGCCGCCTCCTCCATCCTGAGCAGGCACATTCCGATGGCGACCACAGGCAGGCGCGGTTCGGTGGCGACCATTTCCAGATAGCCTTCGATCGGTTCCAGGTCACCCTGCTTCAAGATCGCCTCAAGCTCTTCCTTCTTCACGGACCTTGATCCTTTCCCTGTGGGTGAAAGGTTACGATGAAATGCCTTACCAGACCACCACTGGTCACCGCTATTTGCCGTGGCCCCGGCATAGGAGCCATACCCGACACGGCCATGCACGTGCTTGCGGGCCTCGCCGAACTCGCCCTAATCTTTTCCTTGCTGCGTCCAACGAGGCGCAGCCAGGACAAATGAAGAGACCAACACAGGGAAGAGACCGCCATGGCTCAGGAGAGTGCCGCGCGCGGCAATGCGCGCCCTGCGGAAACGGGAACGTTCGATGCCGTCGTGGTCGGCGCGGGTTTCGCCGGCATGTACATGCTGCATCGGCTGCGCGGACTCGGCTTTACCGCACGCGTGTATGAGGCCGGAGGCGGCGTCGGCGGCACCTGGTACTGGAATCGCTATCCCGGCGCGCGCTGCGACGTCGAGAGCCTGCAATACTCCTTCTCGTTCTCCGAAGAGCTCGACCAGGAATGGAGCTGGTCGGAGAAATATTCGCCACAGCCCGAGATCCTCGCCTACGCCAACCACGTCGCCGACCGCTTCCACCTGCGCAGCCAGATCGTGTTCGACACCCGAGTGACCGCGGCGACCTTCGACGAAGCCGCAGGCATGTGGACGATCGAGACCGATCGCGGTGACAAGGTTGCGGCAAAATTCTGCATCATGGCGGTCGGCTGCCTGTCGGCGCCGAACCGTCCGGCCTTTGCCGGGATGAGCGATTTCCGCGGGCCGATCTATCACACCGGCGAATGGCCGCATGAGGGCGTCGACTTCACTGGCCTGCGCGTCGGTGTCATCGGCACCGGATCGTCAGCGATCCAGTCGATCCCGATCATTGCGCAGCAGGCCTCGCAGCTTACCGTGTTCCAGCGCACCGCGACCTGGTCGGTGCCGGCGTGGAACGAGGCGCTGTCGGCGGAGTATTTGAAAGAAGCCAAGGCGCATTATCCTGAATTGCGCGCCAAGGCACGCGCGCGCCCGACCGGCTTCTACTTCCCATTCAACGCCCAGTCCGCCTTGCAGGCGAGCGCGGACGAACGCGAGCGGCAATATGAGGAAGCCTGGCGGCGCGGCGGCCTGCCCTTCCTCGGCTCGTTCGGCGACCTCCTGTTCGAGAAGGCCGCCAACGATACCATCGCTGATTTCGCGCGGAACAAGATCCGCAGCATCGTCAAGGATCCGGCGACCGCCGAGCTGCTGTGCCCGCCGAACGTGTTCGGCTGCAAGCGGCTCTGCGTCGACACCAACTATTTCGAGACCTACAATCTGCCGCATGTGAAGCTGGTCGACGTGTCGAAAACGCCGATCGAGTGCTTCACGCATGATGCCATCGTCGTCGACGGCACCGGATACAAGGTCGACGCGATCGTCTCGGCGACCGGCTTTGCCGCAATGACCGGCTCGTTCGACAAAATTGCGATCACCGGCCGCGGCGGCCGGACGCTCGCCGAGAAATGGCGGGCCGGCCCTCGCGCCTATCTCGGCCTCGCCTCGGAAGGATTTCCGAATCTGTTCATGATCACCGGGCCCGGCAGCCCGTCGGTGCTGGCGAGCATGATCCAGGCGATCGAGCAGCATGTCGACTGGCTGGCGGATTGCCTCGGCCATATGCGCGATATCGGCGCCGGTACGATCGAGCCGCTCCGCGAAGATGAGGATGCCTGGGTCGCCCATGTCAACGACGTCTCGACGGTCTCGCTGCGTTCGACCTGCAGCTCCTGGTATGTCGGCGCCAACATCCCCGGCCGTCCCCGCGTGTTCATGCCCTATATCGGCGGCTTCCCCGTCTATGTGCAGAAGTGCAACGAGGTGATGAATTCGGGCTATGACGGCTTCGTGCTGCAGGGCGCGCAGGGCAGCAACGCGCCGCCCCAGGTGCGCTTCACCGAACGCTGGCAGGTGCCGCTCGACATCGAGGTGATCTCGCCGGCCGCGGTCGCCGCCAGGCGTGTGCCCGTCGTTTGAGCGGATCGCCACGATTTGCCCGCGCCGGCGTGATAGTGTCGCGCCGAACCCGCCGCGTTCCGCCGCGGGTCCAGACCGAGGGCGATGATCGACACCGATTTGCAAGGACTGATCGAGCGGATCGGCGCCGACCATGTCGCGCGCCGGCTGGCGGTCGAGACCAGGCATGAGGCGCAGCTGTTTGGGCAAGGCACGCTGCTGTTCAATGTCGAGAACTGGAAGCGCGCGCCAAGGCTCGTCGAGGCCGCGCTCAAGGCCACCGGCCTCTATGGCCGCGCGCGACGCAACGCCGACCGGGTGGAAGTGCGGCGCAACCTGGTGATCTCGGCGCGCCTGCCGGCGGCCTTCGACGGCTTCACCATCCTTCAGCTCAGCGACCTCCACGCCGACATCAGCCCAGGGGCAATGCGGCACCTGATGGACATCGTGCGCTACATCGCCTGCGACATCTGCGTGCTGACCGGCGACTATCGCGGCAGGACCTTCGGTCCGTTCGACGCCAGCCTCGCCGCGATGAAGGATCTCTGCGCGCGGATCAAGCTGCCGCTCTACGGCATCCTTGGCAATCACGACAGCATCCGGATGGCGCCGGCGCTGGAAGCGATGGGCATTCGGATGTTGTTCAACGAATCCGAGGCGATCAAGCGCGGTGGCGAGACGATCTATCTTGCCGGGATCGACGATGCACATTTCTATCGCGCCGACGACATTCCGAAAGCCGCCGCGGCCATCCCGCACGAAGCGTTCTCGCTCCTGCTCGCGCATACGCCGGAATCATATCGCGAGGCAGCAAAGGCCGGCTTCGATCTCATGCTGAGCGGCCACACCCATGGCGGCCAGCTCTGTTTGCCCGGCGGCATCCCGATCAAGCTGGAAGCGCGGCTGCCGCGCCGGATGGGCGCCGGCGCCTGGCGTTTCGACACACTCGCCGGATACACATCGGCGGGCGCCGGCACCAGCCTCGCGCCGGTGCGGCTCAATTGTCCGGCCGAGATCACGGTGCATACGCTGAGGCGTCCGGGGTGATTCATGCTTGCCCCGACGCTTGCCTCGCCTCGCCCCGCTTGTGCGGAGGGAGAAGACACGGCCTCAATTGCCCTGCCGCTTCGCGCCCGCGCTCTGCTCATTCACCGTGCAGGTGATCAGCAGCGTATATCCGCGCGCGTTCCTGGCGATCTCGGCCGTCTCCTTCTTCATCTCCTCGCGCCACTCTGCGGTCCGGTACGCCACCGCGCTGTTATCGAGGAAATCCCGCAGCGCGCCGGTCTTGATGGCGAAGTTGATGTTCTCCGGGATGGTGCCCGTTGCTCGCGCGACCCTGACCGCGTCGAGCTTGGCGGCGACCACGCCGACCACGGCACCGGTCAGATCGAACAGCGGCCCGCCGCTGTTGCCCGGCTGCACCGCGGCGCTGATCTGCAGAAAGCGGGTATCGTTGAGGATGCCGCTCAGCGAGCTCACGATGCCCGTGGTCACGGTGAAATCCGACGTCAGCAGTCCATGATAGGGAAAGCCGATCGCCACGACGCCGTTGCCGACCTGGATGGCGTTCTGCCGGATGCTCGCGACGTCCTTGAATGGGGTCGGCGCCTGCAGCAGCGCCAGGTCGTTGGTCTCGTCGCCGGACACCAGCCGCAGCTTGACCGGCGCCTCGCCGCTCAGATTGCCCGTGATCCCGCCGCAGCCGTCGATGACGTGATGGTTGGTCACGACATGACCATTGCTGCTGACCACGAAACCAGTGCCGGTCTGCGTCCCGGACTTGCCCTGCTTCGGCGGCGAGCTCGGTGTAGCCTGCGGCGGCGGCGTCGCAGCCGCCGGCTTCACAGCGACCGCGAACTCGCCGGCATTGGCGACGCCGTTCTTCTTGACCGACATCACGCAATTGAGCAGCGCGGGCAGCAACTGCGCGGTTTGATTCAGGTTGAACTGAAACAATTGTCCCTGCGCGAAGGCCGTCATCTGCCGCGCCTTGCGGAACTGGTTGACCAGCGCCGAGTTCACTGGCAACTCAACACTCACGAGCTGCGCTCCGATCGGCATGCCATAGACGTTGAACGCCGGTTGGCCGTCGAAGGTCAGGGCGAGCGGGAAGGCTTCACCCGGCGTCAACCGCCAGCTTTCATGCGAGAAGCCCAATCGCCAGCTGCCGTTCGCGCCGATCGAGACCATGAAATAGATGCCGCTCTGATAAGAGCTGCCCGCAGCGCAATGAGTGAACGCGCCGTTCTGGTCGTTGGTGTAGGCGCCGCCCTTCCAGTTGCCGACGCTGATCGATCCGTACGGACCGCGCGCATGCGACGATGTCGCTGAAGCAATTAGCCACGCGGCCGCGACGACCGTCCAGATCGCAACTCTCATGATACGCCCCCCAGCCCAGCACCGATCACAGAAGGAGCGTGAAGATTCACCGCAGGTGGTGAGGAGGCTATCGTTGGTCCTGCGACCGCGCCGCACCGCCGCGGATGAGGCAACCGCCACATCCTCTGGTTACAGCGACATGTTCCTATTTTGTTCTATATATGTCAACCCAGACACATAGTCGTAGCCGACCCCTAGCTCGGCTCCCGAACCGATGACGCAGCAGGCCGATTCGGCTGTCTGAGGTGGTCGAACCAGTACCAGGAGGCCAGCGCATGCACGCCGACTCCGATCAGGAAGATGCCGGTATAGAGCTCGAACTCCCATACCCGCCCATGCAGCAGGCAGGGATGGTCCTCGCACACCCAGAACCAGTGCCCGACGGCGATGATGCCGGCGCCCAAGGCAGCAATGGCCCGGCCGAACGCATTCATCATCCACACGTGATGTCTCCCGACTCGCCCGGCGGAACCAAGCTACCGGGCGAACCTGACACGAACCTTAACATGGGGCGGCGACTAGTCAGCCACGCCTCCGCAAGAATCTCGCGGCCGGAGCGGTACGCATTGCGCGAATGCGTCCGATGGCTCAATCCGGCTAAGGGCTGCAAGCGCCTCGCCGGCTCAGCCGTTGCGGAAGGTGTAGGCGTACCCGTTGATCGCCGGCGCGCCGCCGAGATGGGCGTAGAGCACTTTCGATCCGGCCGGGAAGAAGCCCTTCTGCACGAGATCGATCATGCCCTGCATCGATTTCCCCTCATAAACGGGGTCGGTGATCATGCCTTCGAGCCGCGCGCTGAGACGGATCGCCTCTTTCGTCGCCTCTGACGGCACGCCATAGGCCGGATAGGCGTAGTCCTCGATCAGCACGACGTCGTCCTCGACGATGTCGCGGCCGAGCTCGACCAGCTTCGCCGTGTTTTGCGCGATCGCCAGCACCTGCGCCTTGGTCTGGTCAGGGGTGAACGAGCCGTCGATGCCGATCACGTTGCGCGCGCGCCCGTCCGCGGCAAAACCGACCAGCATGCCGGCATGGGTCGAGCCGGTCACCGTGCAGACGATAATGTAGTCGAACTTGAAGCCGAGCTCTCTCTCCTGCGCGCGCACCTCTTCGGCGAAGCCGACATAACCGAGCCCGCCGAACTTGTGCACGGACGCGCCGGCCGGAATTGCATAGGGCTTGCCGCCCGCGGCCTTTACCTCCTCGATCGCCTGCTCCCAGCTTTTGCGGATGCCGATGTCGAAACCCTCGTCGACCAGGCCCACATCGGCGCCCATCACCCGCGAGAGCAGGATGTTGCCGACACGGTCATAGACCGCATCCTCGTGCGGCACCCAGCTTTCCTGCACCAGACGGCACTTCATGCCGATCTTGGCCGCGACCGCCGCGACCATGCGGGTGTGGTTCGACTGCACGCCGCCGATCGAGACCAGCGTGTCGGCGTTGGAGGCGATCGCGTCGGGAATGATGTATTCGAGCTTGCGCAGCTTGTTGCCGCCGAAGGCAAGGCCTGAGTTGCAGTCCTCGCGCTTTGCATACAGCTCGACCTTGCCGCCGAGATGCTTGGAGAGGCGATCGAGCTTCTCGATATGGGTCGGCCCGAAGGTGAGCGGATAGCGCGCGAATTTTTCCAGCATGCTGGCATCCCCGTTGATGTCTTGGAACGGCGCAACACCTATCACCGCGGATGCGAAAGGTGCTCCCTAACTCGGATCAGACTTTCCGTGAATGTTGCATCTGGATTGGCATCTATTATGCTTTCTCTCGTCAAGCTGGCTTTATCTGAAAGATTCTTCCATGCCTGCGCGCCTCGACCGCATCGACCTCAAGATGTTGAGATTGCTGCAGAAGAACGGCCGGCTCAGCAATGCCGAGCTGGCCGATCAGGTCGGCGTCAGCCCCGCCACTTGCCATCGCCGCACCCAGGCGCTGTTCGACGAGGGCTTCGTCAGTAGCGTCCGCGCCATGGTCGCGCCGCGCAAGGTCGGCAAGGGCACGCTGGTGATGGTCGGCGTGGTGCTCGACCGCTCGACGCCGGAAAGCTTTGCGAGCTTCGAGCAGGCGGTGGCGAAACTGAAATGCGTGCTCGACTGCCACCTCGTCGCCGGTGACTTCGACTATTTCCTCAAGATCCGCGTCGGCGACATGGAAGACTTCAACCGCATCCACGGTGACCAGCTGATCGCGCTGCCCGGCGTACGGCAGACCCGCACCTTCTTCGTGATGAAGGAGGTGGTGGACAACGCGATGCTGGAGTTCTGAGCGACGGCCGGACGCAGCGCTTGTGCCGCGTTGCGTCAATTAGACTGACCGAAGGTGTACCCAATCAGAGAGCTTGATGGACTGAACAAATCGGAGCAATCTTCGCCAGGAGGTCGAACCGCTGCGCTCTTCGACAGCCGCGCGAGTTGGTCAACGGACGTGAATCATGGCCGCCATATCGATCAGCCGAATGGTTGTGCCGTTCATCGCACTCGTTGCGGGCGGCGGCGTGGCATTGATGTTGGATGTCCCCCGCTCCTTGCAGCAGCCGCCAGCCAATATGGCGGCTCTCGATGCAAAGAGCGCTGCAGCCGCAGCGCCGGCGGCAGACGCGCGCGATCACGGCGCAGCCGCTGCCGTTGCGGCGCAGTCGGAGGCAGACAAGCTTTCGGCCGCGCTTGCGCCTCCAACGCCGGGCAGCGACCAGTTACCCGAATTCGACGTCGTTCGCGTCGAACCGAACGGCGAGGCCGTGATCGCGGGCCGTGCGGCACCGGGCGCCACCGTGGAATTGTTGCGCAACGGCGAGCCGCACGATCGGGTCGTCGCCGATCCATCCGGCCAATTCGCCATGATCCCGCGCGCGCTTCCGCCAGGGAAAAACGACCTGAGCTTGCGCGTGCGGCAGGGCGACGGCCGGGAGGTCGTATCTCGACAAAGCGTGGCAGTCGCGGTCGACCCCACATCGAGCGAGCGGCCGGTCGTTGCGCTGATGAGCCCCAATGAGCCAACCCGGTTACCGTCCACGCATCCGACATCCGAGCCCGCGGCCGGCAATGCGGTTGTCGAGGCCACCGGCGCCGTACCGACACTGCCCCCGGCGTCGAGCCAGGCAGAAGCGCCCGTCGCCTCGCAGCCGCGACTGGCGGCCGCCAACGCGACCCTGGTCCGGGACAAACCCTCGCCGTCATCCGTGGTCGTGCCCAAGACCACGACAACCACCGTTTCGCGCGGCGACAGCCTGTGGCGCATCAGCCGACGCGCCCTGGGCGCGGGGCCGCGCTACGTGGGCATCTACCGCGCAAACAAGGCGCAAATCCACAATCCCAATTTGATCTACCCCGGCCAGGTGTTTGTGATGCCGACGCGGTGAGGCGGGGTGTCATCGGCTCACGCCTCGCCAAGGCTTGCAACGCTGCAACGGGTTGCGCGGGCGGCGTCGAGCTGTCGTGAAGAGCGCGCCCGGAAAACCGCCAATATTCACCTAAAGGATTGAAGCAACCCGGCGCCCCCAGTCAGGGGTGACATCCGGCAGCGGAGCAGCAAGGCCATGCGCACCATCACGCTTGAGGAGCATTTCGCCACGCCCGCCTTTCTCGATGGCCCGGGCCGCGATCTCAAGGAGCAGGCTCGCCAGGTCGGCAGCCGCGCCGAGCAACTGATGCGCGACCTCTGTGACCTCGGCGAAGGCCGGATCGCCCAGATGGACACCGCCGGCATCGACATGCAGGTCGTCTCGCTGACCGCGCCGGGCATCGAGCAACTGGACACCCCGAGGCGGTGACGCTTGCGCGCGACACCAATGACGCGCTGGCCGATGCGATCGCAAGGCATCCGGCAAGATTGTCCGGCTTCGCCGCGCTGCCAATCGCGGCGCCGGACCTTGCGGCAAAGGAGCTCGAACGCCGCCTGAGCAAAGAGGCCTTCGCGGGCGCTGTCATCAACGGCCATCAGCGCGGACGCTATCTCGACGACAAATTCTTCTGGCCGGTGCTGGAGGCCGCCGAATCGCTGGGCGCGCCGATCTATCTGCATCCGACGCGACCGCCCAAGCCGGTGATCGACGCCTCGTTCGGCGGCTTTGCGCCACTCGTCACCGAGATGCTGGCCGGCCCCGGCTTCGGCTGGCACATCGAGACCGCGGTGCATGTGCTGCGCATGGTGCTGGGCGGCGTGTTCGACCGCTTTCCCAAGCTTCAGATCGTGATCGGCCACATGGGCGAAGGCCTGCCGTTCTTCATGCAACGGGTCGACGTGATGCCGGTCGAGCTGACGAAGCTCAAGCGTCCCGTCAGCGCCTATCTGCGCGACAATCTGCACTACACTTTCGCGGGCTTTAATTTTCCGCCGACGTTCCTCGATCTGCTGCTCGAGATCGGCGTCAGCCGCATCATGTTCTCGGCCGACTATCCTTATGCCTCGATGACCAAGGCGCGCGCGTTTCTGGATCAGATTCCGGTTTCCGCCACCGACCGTGCGCTGATTGCGCATGGCAACGCGGAGAAATTGTGCAGGCTCTGAGCGTTCATAGATCGACCGCGCGGCATGCCCGGCGCGGCCGATCTGTTCGGGTTGACTGCGCCTTGACGGGCTGGCGCAGCGCTGCCCGAGCCACTAGATGTGCCCGCATGCAGCAGCACGCCCTGGAACAATTCGTCGCGCGCCACCAGCGCCTGTTTATCCTGACCGGGGCCGGCTGCAGCACCAATTCCGGCATTCCCGACTATCGCGACAGCAACGGCAACTGGAAGCGGACGCGGCCGGTCACGATCCAGGCATTCCTGGGCGAGGCCGGCACACGGCAGCGTTATTGGGCGCGCAGCATGGTCGGCTGGCGGCGCTTCGGCCGCGCCGCGCCGAACGGCGCGCATCGCGCGCTGGCAAGGCTGGAAGAGCAAGGCAAGTGCGAGCTGCTGCTAACCCAGAATGTCGACCGGCTGCATCAGGCGGCCGGCAGCAGGCAGGTGATCGACCTGCACGGCCGTCTCGATGTGGTCCGCTGCCTCGGCTGCGCCGCGACGATGCCGCGCGAGCGGTTCCAGGGCGAACTGGCGCGGCGCAATTCGGCGTGGCTGGAGTTCGACGCCGCCGACGCGCCCGACGGCGACGCCGATCTCGATCACGAGGACTTTTCGTCCTTCACCGTGCCGGCATGCGAGGCCTGCGGCGGCGTGCTCAAACCCGACGTGGTGTTCTTCGGAGAAAACGTGCCGCGTGATGTCGTTGCATCAGCGCGAGCCCATCTCGAACAGGCCGACGCCATGCTGGTCGTCGGCTCCTCGCTGATGGTCTATTCGGGCTTCCGCTTCGTGCGGATGGCGAAGCAGCGCGGGCTGCCGATTGCCGCGGTCAATCTCGGCCGCACCCGCGCCGACGAGCTGCTCGCGCTCAAGGTCGAGGACCAGTGCGAGACGGCGCTGTCGTTCCTGCTGTAGGCCGCCGGCCTTTCCACGTCACAGCGAGCGAAGCGACGCAATCCATTGTCTCCGAATGCGCGGATGGATGGATTGCTTCGTCGCTATCGCTCCTCGCAACGACGGGACCCCGAGGTCACCGGGCCTCACGCCCGGTGCCGATGCGGCCGGGCATTGACCGGGCTGGTGCTCCAGTGCGTCCAGCTCACGCTGGCGAGGCTGCCGCGGTCCGTTGCCAGCGGACGCCGGGTCCGGCGCTCATATTCGGCGATGCAGCGGCCCGACTCCCAGATCTTGCGCTCCAGCTCGGCGATCGTCTTTTGCATCCGGCGGCTCGTGCCGCAGGTGGGATCCTTGAGCTGATCGACTTCGAGCGCCTTCAGCGCCGCGCGATGCTTCCTGAGCTGCGCGCGTTGCCAGGCAATATGACTGTTGCTGTCTGCTGTCATGTGGCCGCCACCATCATTGATCGTTGCACGCCGTTGGGCACCTCGATATCGACCTCGAGCATCGACACGAACTTGCCCCTGTCCATCTTGACCACGACCTTGTCGGGGTCGAGATCGACATGTTTGGACACCACGCCGAGGATTTCGGCGCGGAGAACTTCGAGAAGATCGGGACCACCGGTCCGGCCGCGCTCATGCGCGAGCAGGATCTGTAGCCGCTCCCGCGCCACAGGCGCGGAGCCGGCGCGGCCGCCGAAGAGCCGCATCAGGTTCATCATGCAGCCCTCCGTCGCAGCAGCCGATCCATCAGCCCCTTGCGCTCGGCCGGCACCGTCATCGTCACCGTCTCGCCCATCAGACGGCGCACGGCGTCGATATAGGCCCGCGCCGGCGCGCTGCTCGCGTTGTTCAACGTCACCGGGCTTCCGACGTTGGAGGCCTTCAACACGTCCTGGCTTTCCGGCACGATGCCGAGCAGCGGCGTGGCCAGGATCTCCAGTATATCGTCGATCGACAGCATCTCTCCGCGCGCGGCGCGCGCGGCGTCGTAGCGGGTGACCAGAAGATGCTTCTCGACCCGCTCGCCGCGCTCGGCGCGCACCGTCTTGGAATCCAGCATGCCGATGATGCGGTCGGAGTCGCGCACCGAGGAAACTTCCGGATTGGTGACGATGATGGCCTCGTCGGCGTAGCGCATCGCCAGCGTCGCGCCGCGCTCGATGCCGGCCGGGCTGTCGCACAGGATCCAGTCGAATTTGGTTCTGAGGTCGGCGATCACCCGCTTGACCCCCTCTTCCGTCAGCGCGTCCTTGTCGCGGGTCTGCGACGCCGGCAACAGCCAGAGATTCTCGAGCCGCTTGTCGCGGATCAGCGCCTGCGGCAGCTTCGCAACGCCCTGGACGACGTTGATGAGGTCGAACACGACCCGCCGTTCCGCGCCCATCACCAGGTCGAGGTTACGCAAGCCGACGTCGAAGTCGATGACCACGACGTTCTGTCCCATCTGCGCGAGCGCAGCACCAAGTGCGGCGGTGGATGTGGTCTTTCCGACCCCGCCTTTGCCGGACGTCACGACCAAGACTTTGGCCATTCTCTTCTCCTTCTGGTCGATCAGTTCAAAGCTGTGATTCGCAGCATTTCGCCCTCGAGCCACGCCTGAGCGGGCCGGTTGCGCAAGCTGTCAGAGACCTGTTCAGCGGTCTGGTAATAGCCGTCGATGGCGAGCAGCTCGGCCTCGATCTTCTGACAGAAGATCCGCGCCGCCGAGTTGCCGTTGATCCCCGCCATCGCGCGGCCGCGCAGCGTGCCGTAGACATGGATCGAGCCTCCGGCCACGATCTCGGCGCCGGAGCCGACCGAGCCGAGCACGGTGACGTCACCCTCGGCAAAGACGATCGATTGACCGGAGCGAACCGGGCTCTCGAGCAGCAGCGACGGCGACTTCGCCTTGGTCTTCACCTGCGGCGACGGGTCGACATGGGTGATGGCGCAGGCCCGGCCGCCGGTCAAAAGCGGCGGCAGATTGGCGCCGAGCTTCGCCTCGTCGACGCCTTCGATGCCGAGCACGCGGATGTTGCGTTGATCAAGGCTGCCGACGAGATGGGCGATCGCGGCGGCGCTGAGGTCCACCGACGCCAGATCGAGCACGACAGGCTTACCGGTGAAGAAGCCCGGCGAGCGCGCCAGCGTCTGGTCGATCTCCTCGAGCCAGGACACGATCGGCACGACAGGCGTGAACACGAACGCGACGTAGGAACGGCCGCGCATGCGAACCTGCTGACGTGCTGGCTGTTGAGTAGCGTTCATCGCCCCTGACTCGGTTGTCTTTTCGAATGGTTAACAATCGGCACGCATGGTTAACCGAAGGTTAATAACGTCAGGGTTTTCACGGATTTGAGTTGGGCGTGTCCGCGGCGTGCCATGCAGGCCTGGCGCTGCACGGTGTCGTTCGGCCCCCCGACTGGGCGAAGGCCGGCGCGATCGAAACCGGGGCTGCAAAGGGCGGTTTGGGCGGAAAACCGTCCCGAATCGTTGCGAATCAGCCGATTGCGCGCCCCCGCGCCTCGGCCGCGACAGCGCAGACGCAACAAACACTGCGAATCACGCGTGCCTCCGTACTCTTACGGAACCATCGATCATGCTTACGCCCCATTGCGCCGCGCACACTCCGCGTCGGGCTAAGGGTGGAGTGCGTTATGCCGGCGGATGCCAAACCGTCTCCGGAGGCCGTGACGTATTCGTGCGAGGCCTGCGGAAATCACATGACCTTGCTGGCCGCCCTGCCGAGGACGGCGAAGCACGAGGCTATTCGCATCTTCCGTTGCTATGGTTGCAACGCGGTCAGGACCGAGCGCGCCTGAAAGCCCGCGCTGGGGGCGCGCTGATTCGGATTTCTTTTCTCCGCGCGATTGCGTGGACACTCAATCGAGCAAACAGGCAGCCCAGCCAAATCGTCATGGCTGACGCCGGCGATCGATCGACTGTGGCGGTGCGCGACGCTCTGATGGGGCCGATCACGTGCGTGGTTTGCCGCGGCACCGCATCATTTCATCATTTCGCGCCCGCGAAGACGCGCGTTGGACAAAGGTCTAATCCGCACTACAGGCTTTCCGTTCGCATGCGACCGCAAACCGACTAAGCTCGCGGACAACAATGCTGGCCTCAGGGACCATCGATGGTCCCGGGGCGCAAAAACACAGTCACGGTCTTCAGGGAAACGCACATTTCGCGCTCGGCACGAGAGCGCGGCTCCCATCGTGTGGCGGAGAAGACGCGCTGGCCAGCCGATGGTTTCAGGGAATGCAGAACAGCATCTCTTCTCCATTCATTCGCTATCCGATCGGCACCTCGCTGCTGATGGCGGGCATCCTGTTCGTGGGGCTGGTCGCGTATCCGCTGTTGCCAGTCGCGCCGCTGCCGCAGGTCGATTTTCCGACCATCCAGGTTTCCGCGAGCCTGCCCGGCGCCAGCCCGGAGACGATGGCTTCCTCCGTCGCCCAGCCGCTCGAGCGCCAGTTCGCACAGATCCCCGGCATCGCGCAGATGACGTCGACGAGTTCGCTCGGCTCGACCTCGGTCACGATCCAGTTCGACCTCGGCCGAAGGATCGACGCGGCGGCCGGCGACGTTCAGGCTGCGATCAACGCCGCCAGCGGACAATTGCCGAAGAACCTGCCGTCGCCGCCGACCTATCGCAAGGTCAACCCGGCGGATTCGCCCATCATGATCCTGTCGGCGACCTCGGACACGCTGCCGCTGACCACCGTGAGCGACCGCACTGACGCCCAGCTTGCGCAGCAGATCAGCCAGATCTCCGGTGTCGCCCAGGTCTTTGTCGGCGGCCAGCAAAAGCCTTCGATCCGCATCCAGGTCGATCCGGCGAAGCTGGTCGCCAAGGGCCTGTCGCTGGAGGACGTGCGCGCCCAGATCGCGATCGCCACGACCGACAGCCCGAAGGGCAATATCGACGGCGAGCGGCATGCGTTCACGATCTACGCCAACGACCAGCTGATGCAGGCGAAGGACTGGAACGACGTCATCATCGCCTATCGCAACGGTGCGCCGTTGCGGGTCCGCGACATCGGCCAGGCGGTGGCAGGCCCGGAGGACGTGAAGACCGCGGCCTGGGCCAACGGCCAGCGCGGCGTGTTCCTCGTCATCTTCAAGCAGCCCGGCGCCAATGTGATCGACACCGTCGACCGCATCAAGGCGCAGTTGCCGCGGCTGGTCGCGGCGATCCCGCCGACCATCAAGATCAAGGTCATCAGCGACCGCACCCTGACGATCCGCGCCGCGGTGGAGGACGTGCAGATCACGCTTCTGATCACCATTGCGCTGGTCGTGATGGTGATCTTCCTGTTCCTGCGCAGCTTCTGGGCGACGATCATCCCGAGCATCACGGTGCCGCTGGCGCTGCTTGGCGCCTGCTCATTGATGTGGGTGTTCGGCTATTCGCTGGACAATCTTTCGCTGATGGCGCTGACGATCGCGGTCGGCTTCGTGGTGGACGACGCGATCGTGATGCTCGAGAACATCACGCGCTACGTCGAGAAGGGCGAGCAGCCGATGGCCGCCGCCTACAAGGGCGCCAGCGAGATCGGGTTCACCATCGTCTCGATCAGCGTCTCGCTGGTCGCCGTGCTGATTCCGCTTTTGCTGATGGGCGGCATCATCGGGCGATTATTCCGCGAATTTGCGGTCACGCTGGCGATGGCGATCTTCGTGTCGCTCGTGGTCTCGCTGTCATTGACGCCGATGATGGCCTCGCGCTTCCTGCGCGCCGATCACGAGGTCAGGCACGGCCGCTTCTACCAGTGGAGCGAGCGGATGTTCAACAAGCTGCTCCACACCTATGAGCGGGGCCTCGATCGTGCGCTGCGGCACAGCTTCATCACGCTTTGCGTCTTCTTTGCAACCGTCGCGCTCTCGGTCTACCTCTTCGTCATCATTCCCAAGGGGTTCTTTCCGCAGCAGGACAACGGCTTCCTGACCGCGGTTTCGGAGATGCCGCAGGATATCTCGTTTGCCGAGATGAAGCGGCGGCAGGAGGAGCTCAGCCAGATCGTGCAGGCCGACCCCGCGGTCTCCTCAATTGCGATGTTCATCGGCGGCGGCGGCACGGCGCTGAATTCGGGCCGCATGTACATCACCCTGAAGCCGCGCGAGGAGCGCAATGTCGACGCGCAACAGATCATCGCGCGGCTGCGCCCCAAGCTCGACAAGGTCATCGGCGCGCGGCTGTTCATGCAGGCGTCGCAGGACGTGCGGCTGGGCGGCCGCGCGACCCGGACGCAGTTCGAATATACCCTGCAGGACGCCAACCTCGACGAGCTGAACGAATGGGCGCCGAAGATCCTGGCGAAGATGAAGACGTTGCCGCAGTTGCGCGACGTCGCCACCGACCAGCAGACCGAAGGCACCACGGTCCAGCTCACGATCAATCGCGACATCGCCTCGCGCTTCGGCATCCAGCCGCAGCTGATCGATGACACGCTCTATGACGCGTTCGGACAGCGTCAGGTCGCGCAGTATTTCACGCAGGTGAACAGCTATCACGTGATCCTGGAGATCACGCCCGAGCTGCAGGGCAAGATCGACACGCTCGACAAGATCTACATCAAGTCACCGTTGACGGGCGATCAGGTGCCGCTATCCGTGTTCTGCAGATGGACCGATGTCCCGGTGCGGCCGCTCGCGATCGCCCATCAGGGACAGTTTCCGGCCGTGACGATCAGCTTCAACCTCGCCCAGGACGTGGCGCTGGGACAGGCCACCAATGCGGTGCAAAGTGCCGTGGCCGAGATGGGCGTGCCCGGGACGCTGGCGACGAGCTTCCAGGGCACCGCGCAGGCGTTCCAGCAATCGCTGAGCACGGTGCCGATGCTGATCGTGGCGGCGCTGATCGTGGTGTATCTGATCCTCGGCGTACTCTACGAGAGCTACATCCATCCGCTGACCATTCTCTCCACGCTGCCGTCCGCCGGCGTCGGCGCGATCGCGATCCTGATGGCGTTCGGCTTCGATTTCAGCCTGATCGCGCTGATCGGCATCATCCTCCTGATCGGCATCGTCAAGAAGAACGGCATCATGATGGTGGACTTTGCGATCGCCGCCGAGCGCGAGCGGCATCTGACGCCGCGGCAATCGATCCGCGAAGCCGCGCTGCTGCGCTTCCGCCCGATTATGATGACGACGATGGCCGCATTGCTCGGTGGCGTGCCGTTGATGCTCGGCACCGGGACCGGCGCCGAGATTCGTCAACCCCTGGGTTATGCGATGGTCGGCGGCCTCCTGGTGAGCCAGGCGCTGACGCTGTTCACGACGCCCGTCGTCTATCTTTATCTCGATCGCCTCTCCAATTTCCTCTCGGACAGGATACAGGGCAAGCCGCGCGAGCAGACGGGCGATCGGATGAAGGATGCCGCCGAGTAGCGGGATCACACTCGACTGCTGACGATAGCGCCGGCTCGGCCGGTGTTATCGCGAGGCTTGTGTATCTTACGGCTGGGACGAAACCGCCGAACCCGGCAGCGGCGCAAACTGCATCCCGCCAACGGCAGAGCCGGCATATGCAACGGCGATCAACATCACGATCCTGATAGCGACGAACATGCGCTTCCCTCTTGTTCTCGTCTTTGCCTCAACCTGACAGAGACTCATTGCCATCAGGTGAGAGAAGCTGGTTGTCAGTAGCTTTACGGCATTGGTGAGCGAGAGGTTTACGGATCACGTCGAGAAGCCGGAACCCTATTCACGCGCCGCGAACGGTGTTGCGAGATCGATCCGGCCGTTAAACGCGCGATTCAGTGCCGCCCGGGCAGTGTCGAATGAGACAGCCAGGAAGGCGCAAATCATTATGCCAGTTTTTCGATATTCGCTTATTCCAGTATCCGGGTTCCTTGCTTCGTTGTTTGTTTACGATGCTTGCTTCGGTTTCGCTAACGACGTGACATCTCCTGCCAGCGTGGTCGCGCTGCGCTGGCCGGACATCGATGAGTTTCGCTTAACCAAAAATGCGGCCCATGTATCGCCTGCCGCGATGACGCCCGCCGCGCGCGTTAGGGAAACGTTTGCGATGTTTCTGCCGGGCGATCATCGGCGCATGCGCGACACGGCGCGGCCGCTGGCCGGCGCAGTGGGGCGACAGGGATAAGAGCGCCCGATCATTCTACAACCTGAGTTTAGCGGGTCTCTCGCCGGCAATCACGCGACGCAGCCTGGCTGCGTGGAGCGCAAGAGCGCTTGCCTCACCACTCCACCGAAGCCGAATAAGTGCCTGCTTTGAGCAAGTCGGGTATTCCTAGTCGCGCGCCGTATACACATCGGCGCGTCGCAGGACGAAGTCGTAAACGCTGAGCGGCGGCACGCCGGTGACCTTCTCCACATCGGACGTCAAGCGGTCGTACCGGTTCTGCTGTTTGAGAAGAGCCATTGTCGCGAGATGGGCAAGTACATGCGGAGACAACCTCCCGCTATCCTCAAGCTGCTTGCGCCAAGGTTCCCAAGGCACGTCCACATAGGTGATTGGACGTCCGAGAGCCCTGGAGAACTCTTCAGCAACGCCGTTCATGTCCTGGGAGCGCGGTCCCGTCAGTTCGTAGATCTTGCCGACGTGCCGGCCCGGGTCTTCGAGGATCGCAGCAATCACCCGCGCGACATCTTCACTTGCGATCGGCGAGGTCTTTCCATTCCCGAAAGGCAGTCGAATTTGCTGATGCTCGCGGATTGAATTCGCCGATAGCAGGAGGAAGAAAGTATCCAGGAATGACGTCGGGCGGACATGCACGACAGGCACTCCGGACCAATTCAGCGCCTGCTCCGCGAGCCAGTGCAGCTTCTGCTGTGGGCTGTCGGTGGTCGCATTGATGCTCATTTGCGATACGGTCATCTGCGAGATGTTCACGAACGCGCTCACATTATGATACTTCGCTACGGCGGCGGCATTGACCGTTGCCTCGAGATACGACGCCGAAACCGTCATACCGAAGTAGACCCGCTCGCAGCCTTCGATCGCTCGATGCATGGCGTGAAGGTCGAGAAGATCGCCGACGACGACTTCGACCCCGAGCTCGGCAAGTTTGGCTGATCGAACGTCCTGGTTGCGAACGAGGGCCCTCACCTTGGATCCTTGTCGGATCAGCAGCTCGCATACAGCATGACCAACGGTTCCTGCGGCACCAGTGATCAAGATGGGAGATTCCATGTCTTCCTCCTCGGGCGCGCCCTGCGAGCTGAGTCTGGGCGCCCTGAATAATAGGGGCATATCAAACCATAGTCGATATATGGCAGGAAACCAAAGCGCGCAACGCTCTCTCGCGCGCACCTGTTCTGGAACTATCGACAGCAAACACGAGCCGGTGATATCTTGGGAATTGAGAGGGTATTAATGCCGAAAGCAGCACTAAAAGCATCGGATTGGGTCGATGAGCCTGCACGTTGTAACTGCAACCAAGTCCGACGTGCAGCCAGGCGTCTCTCCCGGTACTACGACCTTGCCCTTGCCTCGAGCGGGCTCAAATCGACGCAATATAGCCTGTTGGGTTACCTTGTAACGTCGGGACCGATGGCTATGGCGCGACTGGCCAAGCTGATGTCCATGGACCGCGCGACCATGGGGCATAACCTGAGGCCGCTCCTGCGTGATGGTTTCGTTGAAATTTCAGTCGGCAAGAATGACCGGCGGGAGCGCATCGTTACCGTCACAAAGCAGGGGCATAGGGCGCATACCCGAGCCCTGGCTGCATGGCGGCGCGCGCAGACAGCCTTTGAAGAGGCTCTGGGGAAACGCGAAGCCTCTGCTCTGCGCGATTTGATGAATCGGATCGTTGACATCCCCCTTCCCCGCCCTGAGTAAATTGTATGATCCGGTGTGGCGCTCCAAAATCGAGCGCGCGCCGCGACGGCCGCAAAGCGTCTGATCACCCAGAGCGCGACGGCACGCATGGCATACGAAGGAAGAGCTGCTGAGGCGGAGGGCCGCAAGCCGGTGTATCACGGCAACTGATCGGAGATGCGCCTACGCATCGCTCAAATCCCCATTGCGCCTGCGGCACGCCTTACGTTCCCCAAGCGCGGTTTCCTCCTTGGAAACTTTCGGACGCCGGCCGCTGAACACCCGGATGCGATTCTTGGTGTCTCGAATGGCTGTTGCGCGCGCCGTGTCGCTCATGCGCCACTTCGATCACGCCCCCACCACGAGAGGCGGCAAACTACCGCTTGGCGTGAAAATCAAACCACTCGCCAAGACGGTTCTTGCCCGCACGTTCGTCGAAATCCTTCAAGAACGCCCAAAGCCCTCTGACTTCGCCGACCGAGCGCCACCGGCCGGGCGTGCCCTCAGCAAATGGACCGGACGAGCCCAAAGGAAATTTCCGGCCCTGGAAAGACCGTACACCCAGAGTTCGATGTGGCGAACGTCTGCTTTTGCGTCGGCAGCTGCGTCGTTGCGCTTCGCTGGCTGGCGATAGACGAATTTCGCCTCCAGAATTTAATTCTCGCGCGGACACACAGCCAGGTGCCGCAGGACGACCTGCCGAGTTGTCTGCTCATCGCTTGCGAACACAATCGCGAGCCGTTCCGTGACGCGCCCCCCGCATCTGCCGCGCGTCGCCGAATAGTGGCTTCAGCTATCTCGGGGCGATTACCGCAATTTAATTCCGCGACGGTTGAAAGTCGGGGAACCAGCTCGGAAGCCAGATGTTGGCGCTTCAGGGACGACGCGCCTTGAAGGCCATTCTATCGGAGGAAACAGATGATTGCGCTTCGCCCCGTCGCTGCGCTGGCGGCGATCGGATTGCTTGCGGCTGCCGGCATGGCTGCCGCGCAGAACACGACCAGCAAACACGAACCCGGCGTCACCGACACCTCGATCAAGATCGGGAATATCATGCCCTACAGTGGCCCGGCTTCCGCCTACGGCGTGATCGGGACCGCCGAAGCCGCCTACTTCCGCAAGATCAACGACGAGGGCGGCATCAACGGCCGCAAGATCGACTTCATCAGCTATGATGACTCGTACAGTCCGCCCAAGACCGTGGAGCAGGCACGGAAGCTTGTCGAGGACGACGGAGTGCTCCTGATCTTCAATTCGCTGGGTACGCCGACAAATACGGCGATCGAGAAATACTTGAACGGAGAGAAGGTCCCTCAGCTCTTCGTCGCGACCGGGGCGACCAAGTGGAATGACCCGAAGGAGTTTCCCTGGACCATGGGCTGGCAGCCAAGCTACCAGACTGAAGCGCACATTTACGCAAAATACATTCTGGAGAACAAGCCCGATGCGAAGATCGCAGCCCTCTACCAGAACGATGATTATGGCAAGGATTATCTCAAGGGTCTGGAGGATGGGCTTGGCAGCAAGGCCAACCTGATCGTCGCCAAGCAGGCCTATGACGTTTCCGAGCCGGCCATCGACTCGGAGATGGTCAACCTGCAGGCTTCGGGCGCGAACGTCTTCGTGGACATCACGACGCCGAAGTTCTCAGCTCAATCGATCGCCAAGGCAGACGAACTCGGCTGGCACCCGCTGTTCATCCTCAACAACGTCAGCGCCTCGGTCGGCAGCGTGATCAAGCCGGTAGGCTTCAAAAAAGCCCAGGGTATCATCTCGGCGGCCTATCTGAAGGATCCCACCGACCCGCAGTGGAAGGACGATGCCGAGATGAAAGCCTGGCTCGCCTTCATGGACAAATACCTGCCCAACGCGGATAAGAGCGACGCCAGCAACGTCTACGCCTACGCGGTTGCGCGCACGATGGTCCATGTGCTGAAACAATGCGGCAACGATCTCACCCGCGCGAACGTCATGAAGCAGGCGGCTAACCTGAGGGATTACGACCCCGGGATGTTGCTGCCGGGAATCAAGATCAACACCAGCCCGACGGAGTTTGCGCCAATCCAGCAGCTCCAATTGATGCGTTTCAAGGGCCAGACCTGGGAGCGGTTCGGCAAGGTGCTGAGCGGCAGGATCGGCAGCTGACAGTCCGGTCTCGATTCGACGATTGATACCGGCCGTCGCAGCTCGTTTGCGGCGGCCACGGATTCGTGCACCTGATCTGCTCCCCTCATCCGCCGATTGCCCTTCACTCGCCCGATGACAATCGTCAGGATCTGCCTCAGCTGCAACCACGCATCCGCATGAATAGCGCTCCGACGACCCCGGCAATCTGCGGGCTGGAACCGGTTGCCTCCAAGAACACTCGACGACTATGCGGGGCGACCCGAAGAATTCATTGGTCATCAATGTTGTGCTGGCGATATTCAACATCCTGGTTGGCATACTCCCCCGCGGGCTGGCAACGCCGGTCGCGAGACCCGAGCCATACGGCATGGTCATTCCAATCGGGCTGCTCATCGTGCTGCCGCTGCTTGGAGCGCAGCTCGGACTCGGCCCCAATGCAGTTTCGCATGTGCTCGCTTCTTCCGCGGACAGGACGATCAGCGAAATACTTCGCGTAACGAGGAACGCCTGAGCCGATGCTATCCGCGTCGACGATCGGCCTTCTGGAAGGTCGACCGTAGAAAGGTGACGGTCGGCCGCAGGATGGTCAGGTCGGCAACCAGAGCCAGAACCATTGCGAAGGTGCTGAGCCACCCGAACATCCGCAGCGCCGGCAGATTGGAGAACACCGTCACGATCAGCCCGCATGACAGCACGACCGAGGTCAGAATCAGGGCCGGCCCGACCAATATCGTAGCCCGCCTGACGCTGGCGGCCGAACCGTCACCCAGGAGTTCCTCGAGCCGCAGGCGATTGAGGAAGTGGATGGTCGCGCTCAAGCCCAAACCAAAGGAGACAGTGAGTGCTACAACGCTGGCAAACTGCAGGCCGTCGCCCAGCACCCACAGCACCGTTCCGGCGACCACAATCGGAAACACCGCAGGCAGGATGCTGGCAAGCATGGCCTGCATCGATCGGAAAGCGAGGCCGATGAAGGCGGCGACGAACACCGCCTCCACTGTCAGGCCGCGACTGAGCTTTTCGATCATCCTTGCGCTGTTTTGCGCCGCGACCGCGGACAAGCTCGTCACGGAAATTGCATAGCCCGGATATTGCTTCCGCACCGCATCCAGCGCCCGGTCCAGCGAGGCTACGATTGGGCGGATCTGGCTGGCATCGATGTCGGGGACGCGCCCGGCGACGACCACGGCATCCTGATTGGCGGACACGAACCGCCGCACCAGATAGCGGGGAAGAATGTCGACATAGCGCTTCAGCGTCGCTGTATCGGGCTTGCCGGTCTGCGCCAGCCAGCGCCGCAGGGTCTCGAGCGACCAGACATTACTGATCCCGCGCTGATGCTCCATGATGCCGTGGACCTCGGCGATAACGTCGAGCGTTTGCGGCACATAGAGCGATGCGCCCTTCGGGAACTGGATCATGACATTGATCGGGTTGGATCCGGTCAGCTCGGAATCAAGACGACCGGCCGCTGCGACCGCCTGGCCGCGGTCGGGCACCTCGTCGGCAAGGCGATAGCGCGGTTGCAGATGTTCGTAGATCGAACCGAAGCCGATCACGGCGAGGAGCCCGATCATCGTATAAAGCCCAGGACGGGAAACGATGCGGCCTGCGATCCAGCCGCAGGCAAGGCGCAGCGCATTCACCGCCCGATCGGCACGCCGGGCCCGTTCTGCAAATCCGGCTTCGTGGCGAACCAGCAGGATTCCGAACAGCGGCACCAGCAGCAGCACCGTCACCAGCGCAATGACGGTTGCAATCAGGCCGGCCTCGCCGAAGGCGCGGATCAGGTCCGACTGCGTGAACTGCAGCGCGATAAACGATAGGGCTGCCGTGCCGTGGGTCAGCACGCAGGCCGGCCCCACGACGATGATGGCATCGCGGAACGCCGCAAATCGATCCTTGCCGGCGATCATCCTATCGCGGGCAAAGAAGGTGAGCTGCATGCTGTCGGAGAAGCTGATCACCATGATCAGCGGCGTCATCACATTCAGGAAGATGTTGAGCTTGAATCCCAGCCAGCCCAGGGTGCCGAGACCAAGCAGGATCGCGATCAGCGGCGGCCCCGCCGCAACGGCCATGAACGACACCCGGCGGAAGAACAGAATTGAGATCAGACAGCCGGCGGCAAAGCCTGCGGCGTTGTAGATGACCCGGTCGCGCTCCAGCGCATGGCGGATTTCGAGCTGCATGACCGGCACGCCGGTGAGACTTGCCTTCAGCCCCGTCCCGGCAAGGTCGCCTGCGGCGGTGGAGCGGATATCGTGGACGATCGCAGCGAGCTTGGCGCCCCGTGCCGCCTGGGGATCGAGCGCCAGTACGATCAGGGTGAGATCGCCGTCCTTCGACAACAGTTTGCCGCGAATAATCTCGTTCGAAGCGATGCGGGAAACCAATGCTTGATAGGCGTTGCCATGCGGCAGCTGACCGGGGACCAGCGGCGCAGGCGGCCGGTCGCCCTGCGGCGGCTCGCGGGCCGAGAACAGCGAAATCACGCCCCTCGTCCCATCGATGAGCTGCAAGTCGGTGACCAGGTTGCGCAAACGGCTAAGTGAGGTACGCTCGAGCAGCGATTTTCCTTCGATCACGACGAGGACGTCGAATTCGCTGGAGGGAAAGCGACGCGACTCCAGCTCATATTGCCTGAACGAAGGTGTATCGGACCTGAAGAGCTGGCTTAGCGAATCGTCGATACGGATCCGTGGAATGCCGAACCCGGCCGCAACAACCAGCACCGCCGCAACACTGGCCACGATCGCCGGGAATCTCAAGGATAAGAGTCCCATACGCTCGATACCAAGCGCGAGCTCGCTTCGGCGATCGCGCAAGATCCGCCGACCTCGCCGCAGTGCGCGCATGATCTGCAGCCTGCGGTTCATGCAATCCTCGAAGCGCTCATGATCCGCGCCGCTCCGGTCGATCGGTCGGATCCGATTGCCCGGAACCAAACATCGCCTCAAGTGCCCGCCAGACCAGCTCGACTAATGATAACAGGATGAGCAAGGTGACCGATGACAGCAGTATCCCCAATGCCAGTTGGTCAGTTCCTCGCGTGGCCCAGAGGGCGATTAGGGCCGCCGCGACCAGCGCCGCCCATGACAGAACCGCCGCGGCCTCGCGCTCTGTCCTGCTTTGTTCACCCCGCCGATTTTCCAGGATATCGTTCGCGAGTCAGTGCTCAGCATTCCAATCCGGCGACAGGCCCGCTTGTTCCTGAACCTTTGCCTGAACAGCAACCGGGTGTCACAAATCGCCGTGAACCGCCGCGTTGCGCGACCGACCACAAATCTCAAGATGAATTCACGTTGGAAGTTCACGTTGGTAGCTTTAGCCCTTTGCGGATGCCGCTCATGCGCGCCGCTTGTCAGACTGTTCGGAACAAAGAGGATCGACGAACGTTCGAAAGTTGATCGTGGCGGGGGCCGGACGCCACATATGCCATCCGGCCAAGGTGGCAACCGAATCCACCTTCAATCGGCGCATCGACCGCCATGGATTCCTTTGAGCTGAACAAGGTCCTCGGAGCGATTTTGGCGGGCTGCATCGTGGTGCTCTGTGTCCACCTTCTTGCAAACTCAATCTTCGCTCCCGTTCAGCCGGCCAAGCCAGGCTTCCAGATCGCGGCTCAGCAGCCGGCCTCATCCGCTCCGGCTGCGAGGACAGAGGCGCCAGCACCGATCGCGACCCGCCTTGCCAGCGCGGACGTCAATCGCGGCAAGTCGGAGACCAAGGTCTGCATGACCTGTCATACGCTGAACAAGGGCGGCCCGAACAAGGTCGGCCCGAATCTCTGGGGCGTGGTCGATCGGCCGAGGGCATCCCATCCAGGGTTCGACTACTCGGCTGCGATGAAGGCCAAAGGCGGCAAATGGACCTTCGACGAGATCGACAAATTCCTGACCCACCCACAAGGCTATATTCCCGGAACCAAGATGACTTTCAGTGGAATCCAGAGTTCTGGCCAGCGGGCCAACCTGATCGCCTATCTGCGCACTCTCTCGGATAATCCCGTGCCGCTGCCGCAGGCCGCTGCACCAGCCTCGTCGGGCAGCGCGCAAAGCCCATCACAGAAGGGCAAGGCTGGAGGCTAGCATCGAGGCCGATCGGCAGTCGAGACAGATTCAGATCTGCTTGATCGAGGAGAATTCAAAATTGGAATCCGACGGGTTCTCGCCGATGCGTATCATGGTATCGCTCAGAAAATGATAGGGCGGGATTGGGAGGTTGTAGGGCGCGGGCACGCTGTTGAACACGCGCCCGGCCAGATCATGCTTCGAGCCATGGTAACCGCCGGGCCAGTTGGCGGGCGGCGACGTCGGATTGGGCTGCGGTTCATAGAGCGGGATGCATCCTAGGTGAGTACAGATGCCGACGACGACGCCGAACTCTGGTTTGGTCGAGCGATGCCCATTCTCCACGTAAGGCGCCTGTTGTAGTTCGGACGATTTCGGATCGGCCAACCGTACGCCGCACAGCGCGAACCTTTCTCCGATTTCATGATCGCTTCGCCCGGAATTAAGTTGATTTTGTTCGGCTCTGCATCGAAGCTTTCCAGATTGATCATGCAGACAATGACATCACCCGGTACGCGCTCCGGGCGGAGGCGCGTTGTCGAGTTCAATTCAAGCAACGACGCCGGGCGCCAGAGCCGAGGGCAGACGCAAATCAGCGAGGCAGCAAGCACAAGCCGACATAGCCAAGAGGTCAAGACCAGCGGATAACCGCACTAAGAGAGATTGCAATAGACAGCGGAGGGCACCGTGCCACAATTCGATCGCGAGCTTGTTGCGCTCATGCGGAGCGCGCTTGAGGATGTGATGTCGAAGGTGCCTCCGAAGATCTCCAACACAGCAACCAAGGCTTTTCTCGCAGAATGCATTCTCAAGGCTGCTGCGCAGGGCCACACCAGCTACAACGAGCTCCTGGCTGCGGCGACTGATCACCTTCAATCCATCATGACGATGTTTTCATGAGGACCGTCGGCGACGCACTTCCAGACCGAGGACTTCTGTAAAGTTGCTGTCTGCATCAGACAAGGCAGATGATCTGGTCAATTGCTGATGCAGCCTGCAGCGTCACGCGGCGCGGACGTTTTGCTCCACCAGCAGCACGGAAATTCCAGAGGCACGAGCCCCGCGGATGACCTTGAAGACGTCGCGAACGACAAGCGGCGCAAGTTCCTGCGACGGCCCGTCGAGGATCCGAGTGCACGGTCGCCGCTTCGCTTTGTTACGAAATGTTCATTCGCGCCGACCGCTGGGAGCGACCGCCGGTGACTACCAGCGGGAACCTTCGAACGACTTTTCTGTTGCTCTAGTTGCTCAGCACGAGACCAAGCTGATCGGACCTGCATTCAGCGAACCGGCCAGCGTGAGTTGCGATCGCCGACTGATCCAACTCTCTTGGCGAGCCTGCTGCGAGTGAATCCATCTTTTGCGCTCGACCTGTTGCGCGCAAGGGATAGAGCGTCGCTCGCGATCTCAGACGGTCAAAGGTGCACGTGATCCTGGGATGTCGCCACCCAAAGTTCGGTTTCGTCAGCCTGATTGGTCCCGCCAGATGAAGTGATCGAAAATGGCCACAGAGCCGGTGCGCCGGGAATGGCGCTGGTCCAAACCGCCGAGAAACCGGGACACCGGCCTCGCACCCCAAGGATCGCCCCGACGATGGGGGTTGTATCTTGTTTTAGCTATCCTGATAGGAGCGATCCTGCTCGAAGTCCCGGCCTATCTCCAGAAGTGGCTGTGGATGCGACAACTCGGCTATCTCGAAATCTTCCGGACCCTGCTCTCGGTCCAATGGGGCATGTTTTTCCTTGGCTTTGTGTTCGCCTTCCTGTTCTTCTGGTCCAACCTTCGACAGGCGATCCGCAGCGCCTTTCTTTTGCACGGCGGATTCCCGACCGAGGACCTTGGCGGCCCTTGGGGGACTGCGACCCGCAACGTGCGCACCCAGCAGTACGGACTCGCCTGGCTGCGGGCGGCTGAAATCGGGACCAGCGGTATCGTCGCCTGGGCCTTCGCCCTCGCCTTCAGCTCGAATTGGAACACCTACCTGCGCTTTCGCTACGGCGGCGACTACGGATTGCGCGATCCTCTGTTTGGCATCGATATCGGCTTCTATCTTTTCCACCTGCCCTTCTACGAACTGGAGCAGCATTTTCTCGGCTATCTGGCTTTCGTCACGCTCGCTGCGGTCGTCGGGGTCTATATTATCGGCTCGTCGTTTCAGGCGATCGGCGGCGACCTCACATCGCATACCACCCGAAGCGCGATCAGGCACACGTCTGCACTGCTCCTGGTTCTGGTCGCACTCGCCGGCTGGGAGTTCTATCTCGACCGCTACAATTTGGTCTATTCGACGCTGGGAGTCGTCTACGGAGCGGGTTATGCCGCCGATCATGTCACCCGGATCGCGCTAATGTTCATGCTGGGCGTCTCGATCGCATCCTGCTTGCTGCTAGCAATCAGCCTGTTTCGACCGCAAATGCGTACCATCACGACGGGCACCGTCGCATATGTTGTCCTGTATTCGCTCAGCGTCTTGTTGCTGCCGGCCGTTGTTCAGCACTATGTCGTTCAACCCAACGAGTTAGCCCTCGAGACCCCTTATCTCAAAAGATCCATTGCGTTTACCCGGACAGCCTACGGGCTCGAGAAGGTCAAGGACGCCTCTTATCCGGCCCTCGCGGATTTGACGTCTGCGGCAATTGCCAGGAATCAGGATACAACCGGCAACATTCGGCTATGGGATGATCGCCCTCTGCTCCAGACCTATCAGCAGACCCAGGCGATCCGCCTCTATTACAAGTTCTACAACGTCAGTACAGACCGCTATCGCCTCGCGGACGGTTACCACCAGGTCATGCTTTCGACCAGGGAATTGTCGTCAAAGCTCCCTTCAAAAGCTCAAACCTGGGTCAATGAACGGCTGCAGTTCACGCACGGCAACGGCGTCGTCATGAACTTCGTTTCGAAGACCGCGGGAGACGGTGTCCCGCAATACATCCTCGACAATATACCGGCGCGATCAGATTTCGGATTACAGGTCACACGGCCGGAAATCTATTACGGCAAATCAATGCGGGGATATCGAATTGTCGCCACTCGCGTGAAGGAATTCGATTATCCGAAGGGCGACGACAACGTCTACACCAGCTACGCAGGCAGCGGGGGCGTTCCACTGGACAATTTCTGGAAGCGAGCGCTGTTTGCCTGGACTCAGGGCGACGTCAACATTCTCTTGACGTCCTATCTAAACCCGGAGAGCCGTATTCAGATCTGGCGCCGCGTCCGCGAGCGAGTTGCGCAGATAGCCCCGTTTCTGCGTTTTGACGACGACCCCTATCCCGTGGTCAGCGATGGCAAGCTGTACTGGATTGAGGACGCCTATACGGTTTCCGACTATTTCCCGTATTCAAATCCTTCGCGCGCGCCCGTGCAGCAGAGTCACGTCGAGGCAAGGAGAGGCTTCGCGGTCAATCCGGGCGGCCACATGGTCCCGCCTCCAACGACTGCCGCAGAGGCCGACACCGAGCTGACCAGCGGTCTGAATTACATCAGGAACTCAGTGAAGGTTGTGATCGACATGTATAATGGCACGGTCCGATTCTACGCGATGGATCCTGCAGACCCGATACTGGCCGTCTATCGTCGCGCATTCCCGGGCGTGTTCGCCGACCTCTCGAAGCTCTCGGGAGACCTGAAGAGCCATTTGCGTTATCCCCAAGGCCTGTTCGCGATCCAAGCCGACCAATACAGGCTCTTCCACATGACGGATCCTCAGGTTTTCTACAATCAGGAGGACCTCTGGCAGTTTCCGAACGAGCACTACGAGGGCGAGACGCATTTCATGCAGCCGTACTATGTCCTGATGAAGTTGCCCGGCAGCGAGAGGCTCGAGTATCTGCTCATGACTCCGTTCACTCCGCCGGGCCGCGACAACATGATCGCGTGGATGGCAGCAAAATGCGACTTTCCCGACTATGGAAAGATCATCGTCTTCCTGTTGCCGAAAGAAAAGCTCATCTACGGACCGAGCCAGGTCGAGGCCATGATCGACCAGAATACCAACATTTCCCGACAACTCTCCCTGTGGGACCAGCGCGGCTCACATGTTATTCGCGGTAGGCAAATCGTCACTCCGGTCGAGAACTCATTTCTCTACGTGGAGCCGATTTACCTGACGGCCACGGGTATTCCCTTTCCGCAGCTCAAGCGCGTCATCGTCGCAGCCGACGGCAAGGTGACGATGGCGCCGACACTTGATGCGGCGCTCGTCGACCTTTTCAGGCCGCAACAGTCGGCGACAGGGCCAGCACTGACGACGGGTCAAAGCGGAAACGGGCGGAAGCAAATGAGCATCGATCAGGCCAGAAAGGCCTTGGACCAAGCAAAGAAGGCATTGCAGCTAGGCAACTGGGAAGAGTTCGGCAAGGCGATGGGCGCGCTCGATCGCCAGCTATCGACAACATCAAATTGAGTGTGGCGCATTGGCGGGCCGCAAACAATTTGCCTAGTCGAGCGCGCCTTAACATCATGGACGATGTCATCGCGAACAGAGATCGCCCGGGCTCTGGCGAGACGGCAGAGCCTTCGGGGAGTGCTCGCGCGGCCAGGGATGAGGAGACGTTCCGTTCGTCGTGCCTGAGACGCATACCACACTGAAGATGACGTCGACCGATCTTCTGGAATCGACAAGTGCAACGGCTGAGGCGGCGTTCCGTATCTCGATCATAGTATTGTCGGACAAGCGCAGAAGCTTGGCTATGATGCGCCACAACACCATTCTATCGCGATCCATCAAGGAGACTGATCTCCTCTACAAAACTCCCGCCCCAGGCCGATCGTCGTTGAGCACGACGTGCCACCGCACTCGTGCTGCAGTCAGGGGATCACGGACGAAAGGTTCCATTAATTCCATGTCATGCCTGGCGGACCACGCGATCCGCGGGGAACCTTTGGTTGGACCGTTTGTTCTCGCGAGAAGAAAACGACAGCGACAGGCGATGCCGCACGAACGGACGACCGGAGCGCGGTACAACAAGCCTGTTTGCGCAGCCAACCCAGCCGGGTAGCGGGGTCGCGGGAGATCAAGGCAACACTGATCAGCGAAGCGGCAATGCCGACTGATCAGGCGCTGGCATCGAGGACTTGGAAAAAACCTCCATGAAACCGTTGAGCGTCGGCCTCGCCCTGACTGGCCTTATCGCGCTGCTTCAATCCGCAATTGAACAATCTCCTCCCGATGCGCTTCTCGCTGCGGTGGTCCTGATCAGCGCTTTGACGACTTTCCGTTCGACCGGGATATCGGCCTTTCTCAAGGTCTTCGTCGGCATCTTCTCGACCGAGACGATGATTTCTGGACTCGTCGTGATTGCCGGTCAGGGCGGCTTGTGGCCCGCCCCGTATGCCCACTATCTGCCGCCTGACACGCTGCCGCTGACGTTGGCGATCTTCTCGATCATCGTCTACGTCGTGGCGCAGCTCGGAACGGTGCGCCAGATCATGCAGATCGCCGACCGCTATTTCAATGCCGCCGAACTGGCGCCGGCGCGTGTCTGGCCGTTTCGCCCTTTCAATGCGCCCGAGCGGCGCGTCGCCGTCGCCCTCGTTGTTGCCCTCGTGCTTCTGAACCAGGCGGAGGTGGGTATCCTCATTCGGCTGAACTTCTTCAACCGCGCCTGGTTCGACGCCATACAAACCCGCAATGCGGCAGTGTTCTGGCAACAGCTGTTGCTCGTCTTCACGCCTTGGGCTTTCACATACGTAACGATGGCGGTTGTCGAGTTCTTCATGCGCTCAATGCTGGTCATCCGCTGGCGGCGCTGGTTGACGGACCATTTCGTATCGCGTTGGCTGACCCACCACAATCATTACAGGATCAGCCTCGTCGCCGGCCAGACCGACAATCCCGACCAGCGCATTGCCGAGGATATTTTCCGCTTCATCAACGGCGGCTCCGACGGGTCGGTCACGGCCTACGGCATCTACGATTTTTCCATTCTGCTCGTATCGACCGTCAGCTCATTCGTTTCCTTTGCCGTCGTGTTATGGGGCCTGTCGAAAGCGTTCACGCTCCCGGGCACAAACATCATTGTTCCCGGCTTTCTGTTCTGGGTCGCCCTGATCTACGCGGCCTGCGGAACGCTCATCACCCATCTTATCGGCCGGCCTCTGATCGGCCTCTACTTCGAGCGCCAGCACAGGGAAGCTGATTTCCGGTTTTCGCTTGCTCGACTTCGCGAATACACCGAGCAGGTCGCACTCTTGGGCGGAGAGATGGCAGAGAACAACGCGGTCGGGCATCGCTTCTCCGCGCTTATCGCAAACTACCTGGCCGTCATCTTTCGTCTCATGAGAGTCACGGCATTTACAGCCACGTTCGGCCAGCTCTCACCGATCATCCCTTTCGTCTTCACAGCGCCGTTCTATTTTGCCGGCAAGATCGAACTCGGTGTGATGACGCAGACCGCGCAAGCGTTCGGCCATGTGGCGACGGCGTTGACCTTCTTTGTGACCTATTACACCTATCTGGCGGCGTTCAAGTCGGTAGTCGATCGTCTGACCTCATTCGACGTCGCGATCGAACAAGCGCAAGCGCTCAAGGGCGCAGGACCGGCCCACGTCGCAAGCGCCGACGGCGAGCGCAAGATCGTCCTTGACGGCGTCGAGCTCTTGCTGCCGGACGGACGGCCTGTCGTTAGGACTGGCCATCTCGAATTGGCGGGCAGTGAAAGCGTGGCTATTTCCGGTCCATCAGGATCCGGCAAGTCGACATTGTTTCGCGCAATTGCGGGAATATGGCCCTACGGCGAAGGCCGCATCAGCGGTCCCGATGGCACAAACGCGATGGTCGTGCCGCCGAAGCCCTACCTTCCCATCGGCACGTTGCGCGCGGCCGTCAGCTATCCGGCGCTGCCCGGCAGCTACTCGGACGATGACATCCGCAGCGCGCTGGTCGACGCCCATCTCCCCAATCTCGTCGATCAGCTTGACCGCGAGGACGTCTGGTCACAACAATTGTCGAGCGGCGAGCAGCAGCGCGTGGCCATCGCACGCGCACTATTGATGCGGCCGGACTGGCTCTTCCTGGACGAATCGACGTCCGCCGTGGATGAGAAGCTGGAGGCCAAACTCTACGCCGTCCTGGCTCGTCGGCTGCCGAACTCGACCATCGTATCCATCGGACATCGCTCGGCGGTTGTCCGGCTGCATCAGCGGCATCTGGCGATGCGGTCCGCCGATGGCGACTTTATCCTTCGCGATGCCGCTGAGGGTGATTCCGTGGACACCGCATCCGGCAAGGTCATGAACGCCCCGCGGAGCGATTCACCCGGCCGTCAGCGATGATGACCGCCGCCAAAACCTGGTCCGCCAACATGGCGCATGCCTGCCCCGACGTGGCCCATGCTAGCCATGTGCGCGCCAAATCCACCCGGCATCGCGTGGCCGATGGCGCCCATCCGACCGGCAGCGAAGTGCGGCTCGCCGCCACGGGACGCAGCGAAACCATGCGCCGCGAACTGGGGCCGAGCGCCCAACGCACGCATGGGATGACCGATCTGACGGGTGGCGAACACGCGGGTCCCGCCAAGCCGGTAAGGCCCGGCCGACTCTCGATACTCGCCGCGATACTCGCCGCGCTCGTGTCTGAATTCGTGTCGGTGACCGACGAACCCAAATTCAAAGCCCTCGTCGGGGAGCCCAAAAGCGTAAGCAAATGGCTCATAGTACGCATACGGCCCGTAATAGCCGTAATACCCGTACGATGGGTAATAATACGGCTCGACTGCGGCTGTCTCGATGTCGAGATAGGCTCGGCTGGCATAGCCCTCCTCTCCGTCATAGGAGACTCGGCACCACCCGACGGCGCAGTCGGTCGCATTGACGGTGGCCCCCGCGGGCAGCGTAGCGATCACGGCGAACTCTGTTCCCGGGCCGTTTCGCAGGTTAACACTGGATTCGACGACCGCTGGCGCGGCCATGGCCGCTCCGGCGGAAAGTGCCACGAAGCTGACGCCGAGCAACAGGCGTTTCATCATGCACATCTCACTTCTTCCTCATACGTGAACACGCTTCAAAGAACAAACCCTGCCAAATTGCGTACGTTCCGGTGTTACCGATTTTCAATGTGTCTGACTGTCGAGACGGACGAATGCGGGTCATCACCAAACCGATAATTCACCACACAAGAACCACCCGGAGCGATCGGCTAGCCCGGATCGGGTCGGCACCGGATCGACGACGGGACCATTGGCCTCACTCACTATCGGCCGCTCCTGGCGAACTGCGGCTGGGGCAACAGGCAATTGCAATACTGTCGCCTCTTGCCCTGGGCGCAGAGCGGTGAGTAACACGATTTGCCCGTTCGGAAACTCGACAGCATCGTGATGCGTATCGGGCCAGCCCAGGTTGACCTGCCGAAAGCGCACCAGCCTTCCGGTCGCCTGCCTTTTCTCGAAGAACCTGAAAAGGGGCCAACCCCATTCAATGTCCTTCTCGAACACCAGCTCAGTACCGGGACGAAGGCACACGGCAACCCCCGGTTTACCGACTGCGGCAAAGCCACGCCTGGACGTGTAGGCGAAAGATGCGGTCACCCACCGCGTCGGCTTTCGATTAGACGAAGGACGAGGCACACTCGACGATTGGAGCGGCGCCACGCGGATCGCTTCAATCGAGAAAATCGTTCGCTCTGCCGCACGACTTCGTGAAGCGCCGCGATAGGCACGAGAAGTCTCCAGCAGCGTTTTCAATTTAGTCGGGGCCGAAGGTGGACACTCATGTCCAGAATGAAGAACGGTCTCGTCTTCCTCGTGATAACCCTGGCGGTGTGTGGCATCGCCTCGATGTTTGGCGTGGTTGCGAGCCAAGACTGGGTTCAGCGTGCTGACGCAAGCGGCGTCGGCAAGGTGGTCCTCGGCATGCCGGTCGACTGGGAATTGAATTTTCCGTACGCTGGCACACCGTTCGGACGAGACCTCTTCAGGTTCCACAACTTGTTATTCAGCGTCGACCTGGCCATCTGCTCGCTGGTTGCGATCCTGCTTTTTTATTCGGTCTGGCGTTTCCGAAAATCGAGAAACGCCGTGCCATCCGAGAGGACGCATAACACCCCCCTCGAGCTCCTATGGACTGTGCTTCCGGGCCTCGTCCTCGTGGGCATCGCCGTACCCTCGTTTAGCCTGGTCTATCGTTACAATGTCATTCCGGCGAGCGAGATGACACTGAAGGTCACGGGTCACCAATGGTATTGGGAATATCAGTATCCAACCAATGGCAATCTCGACATCACCAGCACGATCCTGCCGGACGCCAAGCTCAAATCGCAACAGGGTCAGAACAGTGTCCGCCTTCTCGCCGTCGACAACTACGCGGTCCTGCCGGTCGGGACAGTGATCCGCATCGAGGTCACTGGAGCCGACGTCATTCATTCGTTCATGGTCCCCTCACTCGGATTGCAGAAATACGCGATCCCGGGCCGCATCAACGAAATCTGGACGCGGATCGACCGAGAGGGAGATTACTACGGGCAGTGCTCCCAGCTTTGCGGGCAGAACCACGCTTTCATGCCGATCGGCATCCGGGCCGTTTCGAGGAAGGCCTTTGATGACTGGGTCAAAAAGCAGAAAGAGCAGAACGTGTCTCTGCTGGGCGTGCATGGGGCCGCGCCGGCAGGGGGAAACGCTCGCGTCGAATAAGGTTGCCGGAGGTTAAGCATGACCGAGGTCGCGTTACCTGAGCCTGCCAGCGAAGCGCCCGAATCCTTCGCGCAGCGCTGGCTTGAAGCCACCAACCACAAGAACATCGGCACGCTTTACCTTTGCGGGGCAACGCTCGCCGGTATCCTGGCGGTTGGCCTCTCCATCGTCATGCGCGTGGAGTTGCAATCCCCCGGCGTGCAATTCCTCAAGGACGCGGCCGGCAATCCTGACGGGCAACTCTACAATGTGATCGTGACCGCCCACGGCCTCTTGATGATGTTCTTTGTCATCATCCCTGCGATGTTCGGCGGGTTCGGCAACTATTTCGTGCCGTTGATGATCGGCGCGCCGGACATGGCGTTCCCGCGCTTGAACAATCTGAGTTTCTGGCTCTTCATCGCCGGCCTGGTCATGCTGATATCGTCGCTCCTGGTTGGAAGCGGCCCAGGTACGGGGTGGACTCTTTACCCGCCCCTGGCTTCACTCACCGGGCAGCCGGGCCCTTCCGTAGACATGGCGATCCTGTCGATCCATTTGTCTGGAGCTTCTTCGATCCTGGCTTCGATCAACTTCATCACCACCATCCTGAACATGCGCGCACCGGGGATGCATCTGTTCAAGATGCCGCTCTTTCCGTGGGCCATCCTTTGCACTGCCATCCTGATGATTATCTCGATCCCGGTTCTGGCCGGCGCCATCACGATGCTTCTCGTCGACCGCAATTTTGGTACCGCTTTTTTTGACCCCACCGAAGGGGGCGATCCCATGGTGTTTCAAAACCTGTTTTGGTTCTTCGGACACCCGGAAGTCTATATGATGATCCTTCCAGCCTTCGGCGTGATCAGCCAGGTCATCGCCACCTTCAGCGGCAAGCCCATATTCGGCTATGTCGGCATGGTCTTTGCGCTGGTGGGCATCACACTGATCAGCTTCATCGTCTGGGCTCACCACATGTTCGTCACCGGGATCAGCCTGGAGGCGCAACTCTTCTTCTCGTTTGCCTCCATGGTCATCGCGGTACCTACCGGCATCAAGGTATTTTCCTGGATCGCCACCACTTGGGGAGGCTCGCTTGACTTGCGCACTCCGATGTTGTGGGCCCTTGGCTTCATTTTCGTCTTTACAGTGGGCGGGGTCACCGGTGTCAATCTCGCCAGCGCGAGCTTCGACGTCGCCGCACACAATACCTACTATGTTGTCGCGCACTTCCACTATGTCATGTCACTCGGCGCCGCCTTCGGCCTCTTCGCCGGCTTGTACTACTGGATCGGCAAAATCAGCGGCCGGCAATATCCGGAATGGGCAGGCAAGCTCCATTTCTGGGCGACCTTTGTCAGCGTCAACCTGACCTTCTTCCCGATGCACATGCTAGGCGCGGAGGGCATGCCGCGCCGCGTGATCGACTATCCCCAAGCCTTTGCCGGCTGGAATTTCATCAGCTCGATTGGCGCCTATCTCGGCGCAATTTCCTTCGTATTCGGTCTTGGCGTGTTTGCGTACACCCTGCTCGCGGGCCGGCACGTCCATGAGGCCAACTATTGGGGCGCCGGCGCCACCACACTCGAATGGAGCTTGCCATCCCCGCCTCCCTACCACACGTTCGAAACGCTGCCGCTCATTCGCTAGGCGCTTCAATGGAGATGACCGCGACGGACAGGATCAACAGAGACACCACGCCTTGGCGTCCTGCAAAGAACGCAGCGGAGGACGCGCATCGAGCCGGCAACCGCGAGGAGCCGCCGGCCGGTCGCACCACCGCCGTCGAGTGGAGCGACCTGGTGGCCGGCACCCTGCTGATCGTCACCGCCTTTCTCTTTTGGTGGCT
The DNA here is from genome assembly GCF_029910095.1 of Bradyrhizobium sp. ISRA464. Taxonomy (NCBI): domain Bacteria; kingdom Pseudomonadati; phylum Pseudomonadota; class Alphaproteobacteria; order Hyphomicrobiales; family Nitrobacteraceae; genus Bradyrhizobium; species Bradyrhizobium sp. ISRA464. The sequence goes on from NZ_CP094526.1 coordinate 8,364,674, forward strand.
AAGCGCCGCTCATGCCTCGGCCATGCCTCTCTGGGCGCCGTGGGACTTCTCCTGGGTTGAGTTCGTAAGCACTTGGCTCGTGATATGGTGGTTTGCCCGCGGTCTCGTCCGCACGGAAGCGCCGAACAGGCCTTCGCCGATACAGCGGATAGGCTTTCTAGCCGGTACGCTTGCGATCTATTCGGTACTGCAGACGCATTTCGAGTACGCAGCCCAGCATATGTTCGTGCTCAATCGGATCCAGCATGTCGTGATGCATCATCTGGGGCCTTTGCTGATCGCACTTTCCTGGCCGGGCGCGACAATCGCTCACGGCATGCCACGGACACTGCGCGCGTTGGCGCGGCATCATCTGGTACTACGCGCCGTCAACCTTGTGCAGCAACCGATTCTCGCTGCGACGCTGTTCGTAGGCATCATCTTCTTCTGGCTGATTCCAGCGGTGCATTTCCGTGCCATGCTCGATCCCCGCCTATTCGCGATCATGAATTGGAGCATGGTTGTCGACGGGATCCTGTTTTGGTGCCTTGTCCTCGATCCCCGCCCCTCACCGCCTGCCCGCACCTCCTTTGCCGTCAGGGCGATGCTCGCCATCGGCGTCATGTTTCCACAGATTCTCGGCGGCGCTCTGATCGCATTCAGCCGCCGCGACCTCTATCCCAGTTACGATCTGTGCGGTCGCCTATTTCCCGGGATTGGTGCTTTGGCAGATCAGACGCTCGGCGGCCTCGTGATATGGATTCCGCCGGCAATGATGAGCGTGCTTGCGTTAATCCTGGTCCTGAATGCATCGCGACGTTACAGTGAAGCGCAGCAGGAGAGCAGCGGCCACGCTCGGTTGTGCTCGACCTCTATCGAGGCAAGGCTTTGGACTGGATGACGGGCCTCCGGTCAAGAAATGTGCAGGAGATGTGCGAGCCATTCCCGCTCGGATGGCGCGGCGAGAACATTGCGCACATCCTGCGTCATTGCTTTCAGGTCGCGAGGCGCAGGTCTTTCCAGCCCTGCGAACAGCCGCTTCACGTTTCCTTCCCTGTCGAACAAATAGACGCCTGTGCCGTGCGTCACCTCATAATCGCCAGTCCCCGCAATCGGCTTGACGGAGTAGGCGACGCGATAGCGCTTCGCAAGCGCTGCAAGCTGATCAGGTGTGCCCCGCAAACCGACAATCTGCGGCGCAAAGGAACTTGTATACTGCTTCAAGGCGTCCAGGCTGTCGCGGTTGGGATCGATCGTGACGAACAGGACGCGAATCTGATCGGCGAGTGTGCCGAGATTGCCAAGCATCGTCGTCAGGTTGAAAAGCGTCATCGGGCATATGTCAGGGCAGGAAGTATAACCAAAGTATAGGAGAACGACCTTTCCACGATAGTCGGCAGCCGTTACTTCCCGACCATCGGCGGCCCGGCGCATCGTGAAGGCCAGCTGAGGCAAACTGCCTGAGATATCGACTGAAGATCCTGTATTCGGGGCGTTGTCCTCGCTGCATCCGGAGAGAACGGCAAAGCACATTCCTGCACCCAATAGCCGGAAGAAAGTCCGGCGCGTTGGAACTGTCATTCGAGGTGCCATCATAAACCGGGGTGCCATGCGATTATAAACGACCGCGGGTTGCTCGAGTTCCACCCATGAGGTGTCTGCCGAGCGAGGCGCAGGCCGGGCTTGCGCCCAACTTCGCAAGCACCTGGCGCTCCCCCGCACAAGGGCCGCGGTTCAGTTTCGCGCCGTTCTCATAGGCCGGGGACAACACCCAAGCGCAATGCGAATTTGCGTGCGTTAAGCAAGCGACTCCATGCGCATCATAATCTTTGCCCTCGTGGCACTCTAGTATGGCTTGATGATAGCCCTGTGCACCGAAATCGGCACCCTGCACGGGCCTCGCTTGCTGCGCTGGTGACCGCCGTCGCTCGAAGTTTACCCAAGGTCTCAAAACCTTACTTGCGGCGCCTCGTCGACCACTCGGCGTTCATTGCCAACGCCAAAGAATTCGTGCGGTGCAAAGCCAAGAGCGCGCGCAACCAGCATGGTGGGAAGTTGCTGGATCATACTGTTATACCCCTGCACCATGGCATTGAATGCTCGGCGTGCGGCCGCGAGCCTGTTCTCGATAGTGGTCAATTCGGCCTGAAGTTGCTGGAAATTGCTGTTCGCCTTGAGGTTCGGATAAGCCTCCGCCAACGCGAACAATTGGCGCAACGCACCGCCCAACGTGGATTCGGCCTCTGCCTTTGCCGCAGAGCCTCGCGCCGCCACTGCGGCGTTCCTCGCCTGCACCACCGCGTCGAGGGTGCCGCGCTCATGGCCGGCGTAGCCTTTCACGGCTTCGACGAGGTTGGTGACAAGATCATGACGCTGCCTAAGCTGAACGTCGATATCGGCGAAAGCCTGATTACATTGCTGGCGCAGCGCGACGAGCCGGTTGTAGCTCGCAAAGCCGAGCAGCACGACGACCACCACGAGGGTAAGAATGATCCATGCGGAAATGGACATGGCAGGGCTCTCAGGCTGCTGTCGCTCCATAGCGTAGCGCGGGCGCAGCGGGAGTCTATCCCGAATGCTTCAACTGAATGCGAAGAGATCCCCGCGCTCTCGAGAGTTGGTCTCACAAGAGCACGGGGAAATTATGCGCATATTCACATCACTGCTGGGTGCTTGGCCGAGCGGGAAGCTCATAGAGCTCCCAGCCCGCTATGCAGAGAACGAGGATACCGACGATCAAAGCGTTCCGCATGGTCACCTGATCACCGCTGAAGCGAAGGAGCCAGGGTGAGATGGCGACCCAAAGGCCGAGCACAACATTGGTCCATTCCTCCCACCTCTGTACCTCGTACAAGGCCACTGCGGCGAGGACCGCGATGATAGCCCCGAAGATCCAAGCGTTCCAAGCCGCTGCCGTCGCACCAGTGAAGTGCAGCAGCCAAGGTGAAGCGAAGAGCCAAAGCCCCAGGATCAGGTTCGCCCAATCCTGCCAGGCATTGGACTGCCTGTCTCCACGCGGAGTTCCATATGAAGTCATGACTAGCCTCCACTCGTTAGAGATTCTGCCCAACGTTCGGGTGTCCTGGAACGTAGTGTTTCCCGTAAATGGAAGGTCAAGGCACAGCCTCGTCCGGTTTACCGACGCGCGAGGCTCTCAGGGGGCGCCTACGCGAGGGATGCCGCGACTAGGGGCCACAGGCTCTGTTGCATGCCGAGTTCTCAGTCCATGAACCCTCACACCTACTTTTTCTTTCCTGCGCCTTGACCTTCCAGCGACTGGAAGGTGCACATTCCACCTAACAGGAATGTATGTGGGAAGCCTGCCATGAATGGATCTGCCGATATTCGAGCCCCGGGTGCCGTAACGCTCGCGATCCAAGGGATGACTTGCAGCGGTTGCGCGCGGACAGTCGAGCGAGTGCTGCGACGGGTACCTGGCGTGGACAACGCGACCGTCGACTTCGATCTCGGTCTCGCTGTCGTGAATGGAGCGGCCACCCCGGCGGCGCTGATCGCCGCAGTCGAGGGCGCAGGGTACGGCGCCTCAAAAGCCTGAACGTCCTTAATGTGGGTGCAACAAATGGAACGAACAAAGAGCACCGCCCAATCGGCGGCCGTTGAACGAAAACATGTCGTTCTGCCCATCGAAGGCATGAGCTGCGCGACCTGCGCCGGACGGGTCGAGAAGGCGATTTCAGCGTTGCCGGGAGTAACGGCAACCGTAAACCTCGCGAGCGAGCACGCAGATGTCGAGTACGACGGCTCCCAGGTGAGCCCCGTCGCCCTCGCCGAAGCCGTGGTGGGCGCTGGCTACGAGGTGCGACGGGAAACCCGCAAGCTTGCGATTTCGGACATGAGCTGCGCCACCTGCGCCGGGCGTGTTGAAGCGGCCCTCAAGCAGGTGCCGGGTGTCACGCACTCGGAAGTGAACCTCGCGAGCGAGAAGGCAGCCGTCGAGGGCATTGCAGGCGTCTTGCGACCATCCGATCTGATTGCCGCAGTACGGAAGGCCGGCTACGGCGCCGAATTGCTGACCGGTGATCGCGAACGCGATGAAGCGATCGTCGCGGCCGAAGACCGGCGGCTTCGGCGCGAGACATGGCGGATCATCGCCGCGGTCGTGCTGAGCGCGCCGTTACTGTTGCCGATGTTCGGGATGATGCTGCCTGGATGGCTGCAGTTCGCGCTCGCCACCCCCGTCCAGTTCGGCGTCGGCTGGCGGTTTTACATAGGCGCATGGCGAGCCCTGCGGGCCCGCACTGGCAATATGGACCTCCTGGTGTCGCTCGGCACCTCGGCCGCATATTTCTACAGCGTTTACCTGATGCTCGCCGGTCCGCCGGGCGGTCACCTCTACTTTGAGGCGGCGGCCGTGGTCATCGCCTTGATCATGGTCGGTCGTTGGCTTGAGGTCCGCGCCAAGCGCTCGACCACCGCTGCTATCCGGGCGCTCATGTCGCTGCGCCCGGAGCGCGCGCGGATCGAGCGCGACGGCGGCGAGATCGAGGTGCCGGTCGCCGATGTTGCCGTCGGCGAGATCGTGGTGGTGCGGCCTGGAGAAAGAATTCCAGTCGACGCCACAGTACTGACCGGACGGAGCGAGGTCGATGAGAGCCTGCTGACAGGTGAAAGCCTGCCGGTGCCGAAGGCCGCCGGCGACAAGATCATCGGAGGGTCGATCAACGGCAGCGGTCTCCTCCGGGCTCAGGCGAGCGCGGTCGGCGAACAGTCGAGCCTGTCGCGGATCATCGCCTTGGTGGAGCACGCCCAAACGAAGAAGCCGCCGGTGCAGCGCTTGGTCGATCGCGTTGCTGCGGTCTTCGTGCCGATCGTGCTGGCAATCGCCCTGGCGGCCTTTTTGGGCTGGTGGCTGATGGTCGGAGATATGACGGCGGGCGTCGTTGCCGCGGTTTCGGTGCTGGTCATCGCCTGCCCTTGCTCGCTCGGCCTCGCAACGCCAACTGCGCTGATGGTCGGCACGGGTGCTGCGGCGAAAGCAGGCATCCTGATCCGCGACGCCGAGGCGCTCGAGCGCACGCACCGGCTTGATACGATCATCTTCGACAAGACCGGCATGATCACCGAAGGCAGGCCCGCGGTCACGGAAATTGTCTGCCACGGCGTCGATGAAGCGCAGCTGCTGGCGCTCTCAGGTGCTGCCCAGACCGGCAGTGAGCATCCGCTCGCCAGGGCCGTGCTGATGAAAGCAAAGGGACTGAGCTTCCCGAAGCTCGTGGATTTCCAGAGCCACACCGGCCTTGGGCTGACGGCCAACGTCGACGGGCGCAGGATCGTGATCGGCAACCGCCGGCTCATGGCTGAGCACGGCGTGAGCCTCGATCCGCTCGTTGCCGAGGCCGCTCGCCTAGAGGAGCGAGGCCGCACGGTCATGTGGGTCGCCGAGCTCACCACCTCAGCCGAATTGCTGGGCATCATTGCCGTAGCCGATCCGGTGAAGCCGACGGCGAGCGACGCCGTGCGGCACCTGCACGATATCGGAATCGAGACCGTTTTGTTGACGGGCGACAACGAGCGGACCGCTGCGGCCGTCGCGGCTCAGGTCGGGATCGACCGCGTGCTCGCGGGCGTTCTTCCCGGCGAGAAGTCGAACGAGGTGCAGCGGCTGCAGAAGGAAGGCAGGCGAGTCGGCATGGTCGGGGACGGCGTCAACGACGCGCCGGCACTCGCCGCAGCTGATGTTGGTATCGCGATGGGTACCGGTGCTGACGTCGCGATGGAGACCGCGGGAATCACGCTGATGCGCGGCGATCCGCTGCTGGTCGGGAATGCAATCTCGGTGAGCCGAGCAACCTACAACAAGATTCGGCAGGGCCTGTTCTGGGCCTTCATCTACAATGTGGTGGGCCTGCCGCTTGCCGCCTTCGGGCTGCTCAGTCCAGTGATCGCGGGCGCAGCGATGGCTCTGTCCTCGGTGAGCGTGGTGACGAACGCGCTGCTATTGCGTCGCTGGCGGCCGGCTGGCGTCGGCAAGGCGTCGCGTGTTGTCAAGCCATCTGACCCGGCGCTCACCGCGGTAACCCAAGTTGGAGGACCGTAAGATGGATGCGATGACGATCGGCCAGGCGGCGCAGCGCTCGGGCGTACCGCCGAAGACCATCCGCTACTACGAAAGTGTGGGGCTCGTCAGCCCGGCGGCGCGCGGAGAGAACAAGTATCGCGCCTACGGCGACAAGGAGGTCGAGATCCTCCGCTTCATCAATCGCGCAAGAGGCCTTGGTTTCTCGCTCCAGGAAGTGGAGGAACTCCTTGCACTCTACCGCGACCGCAGGCGGCCAAGTCCCGAGGTGAAACGCCTTACGCTGCGCCACATTGACGATCTCGATCGCAAGATCGCCGAGTTGCAAACGATCAAGAAGGCCCTTCTGCACCTCGCCGAAAAATGCCGGGGCGACGACAGGCCAGACTGCCCGATCCTGGATGATCTTCAGTCCGGCCGCGCGCTGTCAGCCGCGGCGTCGGCGCGAGGCCGCCGAATCCGACCTCGCGCGGCGGGAGCGTCGAACGCCAATCGAGCGAATCATTGGAGATAAAGATGCCGGTCATGCACCGTAGGTCATTGCTCAAGGGAGTGCTCGCCGCCGCTGGAACTGTCATCAGCTTCCTGCTCGCCCGGTTCGGCCGCGCCCAGACCATGATGCCCGGCATGGGCGGAATGATGGAAGACCATATGGGCGGCATGATGAGAGGCGGCATGGGCGACATGATGGGCCCGATGCGGACCGGCATGCAGCTCTTTCGCCGCCACGCCGCAATCCACCGCAAAGTGACGGCTCTCTCGGACGGTGTCCGGACCGTCACCGAATCGGACGATCCGGAAGTGGCTGCGCTCATTCAGAAGCATGTCGCCGACATGTACACGCGGATCGATCAGGATCGGCCGTTTGCATATCCGATGAGCCGAACAGTGCCGGTGCTGTTTCAGAACACCGGTCGGTATAGCCGGCAATTGGAGGTGACACCAAAGGGCGTCGCAATAACCGAGACGGCGTCAGATCCCGACATGATCGAGCTTATCAAGGCGCACGCGCGCGAGATTACCGGCTTTGTCGATGAGGGCATGCCGGCGATCATGCGGAACATGATGCAGTAGAGGTGGCTCCTGGCGCGGCGTCCTGGGGTTTCGTTGATAAGGCAACTCCGGCGCAGGACTTTTCAGATCGGGGCAACAAGAGCATCACTATTGGCGGATCTTGCGCATTTGGAACGAGACCGCTCCATAGGTGCAAACAGCATACGGGACGAAGTAAGTCAGAATGATCTTGATCCAATTGATTGGCGTTGCGCCAAAGAGTGCGTCGCCTTGATTGATGACGTTCAGCACCGTCCCAACAACAAGAGCAACTAGAAATGAACGGCGAGGCACGCCATCGGAGAACGCACAACGACAAGCGAGCCTCAACATCGACATTTATCTCCCACTTGCCTTTACATTTGTCGGATCGCTCCGACGATTCTCGGCAGTTCGGCTAGCGTTTCGATTTCGTGGTCGGGGTTTCCGGGCAGACGCTCTTTGCGTTGTCGGTAGCGATTGCACCAGACGACCTTCATCCCGAAGGACGATGCGGCGTAGGCATCCCAGGCGTTGGAAGACTGAAAAGAGATTTGCGAGGCTGGAATGCCCAGTTGATCAACCGCGAGCTGATAGACTCGAGGATCCGGCTTGTAGACGCCAACTTCCTCGACCGACAGTACCGCATCAAGCAAGCTGTCGATCCGCGCATTCTTTACGGCCGAATCGAGCATTGCGGGCGTTCCGTTCGACAGGATCGCGGTTTTTGAACCAGCAGCCTTCAGCTGCTCGAGAACGCTTTGCACTTCCGGGAACGTGTCGAGCGTCAAATAGAGCTCCATCAAACGATCGCGGAGCCCCTTTCGATCCAGCATCAGGGTCTCCAACGAAAAGTCCAAAGCATCGCCCGTGACCTGCCAGAAATCAGCGTGACATCCTTGCGCGGCGCGAAGCCAGGTGTATTGAAGCTGCTTTTCGCGCCAAAGGGTGGTCAACTTGTCGAAGCTATCGCCAAGTACGTCGCGGCAGCGGCGCGCGGCGGACGCAAAGTCGAATAGCGTTCCGTAAGCATCGAAGACACAGGCCCGCACGGCGCCTGACAAGTTCGTGCTCATAGCCTTACCTCCGTCGATCTCCAGACGGTCGAGCTTTTGGCGCAGCGCGGCATTGTTGAACCCAGCTGCCGCTCAGGTCCTATCCCACCCCGGAACCGCAAGTCGCGCTTTAGACCCGTTCGTTCTTGGCCCGCCGAATGTTACGTCGGTATCGACCGATCTTATGGGTAAGCCGAATCTTATGGGTAAGCCGAAGTCGGCGCTAGGCGTTGGCGGGGTGGCTGCTATCGCACCGCGAGATTCCCCCTGACGGCGACCTCCTCGGGTAACCTTCCCGCGTCAGGAGCGAACTTATAAGAGCGAAGTCCCCGCCAATGCGCTGGGCTCCACGGGGTCGGCACCAAAATGGAAAGTGCTCGGTTCGAGGCAATGGAGCGGAAACGACATGCGTACAACATCTCCGCGCTCTGTCCGCATCACCCATCGATCGAGCGGCGAGGTCATTGCCGAAGGGCCGCTCGGTCTTTGGGGCATCACGCCGTTTGAAGGAAATCTCTACATCAGGCGCAAATACCTGAGGACGAGCCACCTGCGACCAAACTGGGTGCCGGGACTTTGCATCTATAAATTTCTGTACGTTTGGCTTGATCTGCGGCTCCCCAACGGAGCGCGTGAGCCGTTTGTCGGATGGATGTACTGGCTGCCGAATCCGCTGCTGCCGTTCATCGCGTTCCGGCCCGCCGTTCCTCGCATATCGCCGGCGCTTCAGGTCGAAGAGATTTTGGGATGAAGTGAGCAGATTCGAGGTTCTTTCCAGTGGTGACCAGGCGATCCGGCCCTGCTCCGGTCTATCCCAATGCAAATGTCCCGTCGCGGTACGATGGCAGAGTCTTTAAGGCCTCAAGGTAACATTTTCGGTACTCCGAGCGAACTGTCCGTAGGGTATCCGACGGAGATCGACAGATATGCTTTCAAAACACTCTACAGCTTTGCTGGTCGCGGCGACGCTTCTTACCTCGTCGGTCGTCGCTTGGGCAGAACAGCCGTTCGACGCCAAAGCATTTCAATCCGCACAGGCTGGGGAAAAGGCCATCCTTGTGGACGTCACCGCGTCCTGGTGTCCGACCTGCAAGCAGCAGCGGCCGATCGTCGAGCAGATCGAGAAAGAAAAGCCGGATCTGGTTGTCTACGAAGTCGATTTCGATACAGCAAAGGACATCTTGAAGCAGTTCCGTGTCCAGCACCAGAGCACGCTGATCGTCTTCCACGGCGCGAAGGAGGTTGCGCGCTCAACCGGCGAAACCGATCCCGCGATCATTCGCGCAATGATCGCCAAGGCATTCTGACGGTGTTCGGTATCAGTAACGTGGTACTCGGCTACACTGCCGGCGCGTTATCGACGTTGTCGCCCTGCGTGCTGCCTATTCTGCCCATCGTCCTTTTCGGGGTGATCGAGCGCATGGGGACCGCTAGCGCTGGCCGCGGGACTTTCGACCTCTTTCGCAGCCGTCGGAATTGTCATCGCATCGATCGGCTTCAGCGTCGGAGTCGATGAATCGACGCTGCGCCTCGTCGTTGCGGCTCTGTTGGCGGGCGTCGGAATCGTGCTTCTCGTTCCTGCGCTTCAGGGCAGGCTGGCAACCATCGCTACGCCAGTCGCGACAAGGGGCCAGGTACTGCTTGACCGACTTCACCCGTCGGGGATCGGAGGCCAGTTCGTCCTTGGCGCTCTGCTCGGAGTGATCTGGTCTCCTTGTTCAGGTCCGACGCTTGGGGCGGCGGTCGGATTGGCAGCTCAGGGCAATAGCGTCACGAACGCCGCGGCCACCATGATCAGCTTCGGTCTCGGCGCCGCAACGCCGATCCTGGCTCTCGCTTACGGCTCAAGGCAAGCCATCTTCGCGCGCCGCGATTGGCTGGCGCGCGTGTCGCACATCGGAAAGCCTCTGATGGGCGCGGCCTTCGTTGGCATCGGCGCCTTTGTCCTTACCGGCCTCGACAAGATCGTCGAGACCGCCCTGACGCGCGCCATGCCAGACTGGCTGGTCACCGTGACGACGCGGTTATGAGGCCGCCGCGAATCTTTTTCGCCCCTTGACTCAGTACTACGGTACGGACCCCATTCTCCGTATCGAGGTGAGACCATGCGAGATCTAACGATCGCAAAAGCCGCACGGGAGGCTGACCTCGGCTTCCTTCCGATTGCCCGCATCCGGTTCGATAAACGCGCGTGCCTCCGCCATCCTGCGTCTATGAGCGATTGCCGCAGATCGTCGGCTTCTTCTTCGGTCGGCTTTTCGGCGCCTGCGCCGTAATCCATGTGTGACTAGTCCGCACTAGGAGCCTGTCTGAGTAGTGACTGGTCAAGAGGGTGCGAGTCTGATTCCTTACATAGCGATGAGCAAGGAATTTCGCCCCTGGAAGATCGATGAGGCCCAGCTTCTGCCGCCGCGCGTGCAGGATTATGTGCCGCAAGATCACGTTTCGCGGTTGATCGTGTCGCTGGTCAGGGAAAGCCTTGATCTATCGGCGCTCCTCGGCAGCTACCGGAGTGGGCTGGGTCAGCCGCCGTTTGATCCGCGGATGATGACGGCGCTGCTTCTGCACGGCTATGCGAGCGGCATCTACTCGTCGCGGCGGATCGCCAAGGCGACGGTGGAGCGGGCGGATTTCATGATGATCGTGGCCGGCGACCCGCCGGACTTCCGCACGATCTCGGAGTTCCGGCGGCGGCACCTTAAGGCGCTGGCCGACCTGTTTGTGCAGGTGCTGAAGCTCGCCGAGAAGGCCGGGTTGGTGAAGCTCGGGCACGTTGCGCTCGACGGCACCAAGATCAAGGCGAACGCGTCCAAGCACAAGGCGATGAGCTACGATCGCATGAAGAAGCGGGAAGCGGAGCTTGAAGCGGAGGTCGATCGCTGGCTCAAGGCCGCCGAGGCCGCCGATGCGGAGGAGGACCAGCGCTACGGCGACCAGCGCGGCGACGAAATGCCCGATTGGGTGGCCGACAAGCAGAAGCGGCTTGAGAAGATACGCGAGGCCAAGGCCGCGCTGGAGGCCGAAGCCAAGGCTGCAGCCGAGGCGGAGAGCAAGGCGCGGGCCGAGGCCGAGGAGCGTCGCGTCGCCGAAGGCCGCAAGAAGAGCGGCAAGACGCCGACGAAAACCGAGCCCGACGGCAAGGCGCAACGCAATTTCACCGACCCGGAGAGCCGCATCCTGAAGACCAAGGACGGTTACATCCAGGGCTACAACGCCCAGGCCGCGGTCGATGGTGCCCATCAGATCATCGTGGCGCAGACGCTGACCGGTTCCTCCAGCGATCAGGCGCAACTGGCGCCGTTGCTCGACGGGATCAGGGCCAATTTGGGGACCAATCCCGACGAAGTGTCGGCCGACGCCGGCTACTGCTCCGCCGCCAATCTTCGCACGATCAAGCGGCGGCGCATCGAGGGCTACATCGCCACCGGGAGGCAGAAGCACGGCACCCCGTCCGCCACTGCGAAAACGGCTTCAAGAGCCGGATCGCTGATCGCCAGGATGAGCACCAAGCTCAAGCGCGCCGGCTACCGAAGTCGCTACCGCTTGCGTAAGCAGATCGTCGAACCCGTCTTCGGACAGATCAAACAGGCAAGAGGGTTCAGGCAATTCCTGCTGCGCGGCATCGACAAAGTGAAGGCCGAATGGGCCCTGATCTGCACCGCTCACAACCTCGTCAAGCTGGCGAGGGTCGCATGAGCCGCTATCATTAGCCCGCCTTCCCGGAGCTAACTGGACAGGCTCCTAGCGTTGGAGGTCGCAAATGACTGCTCTGGCTCAATCGATCGTTCGTGCGTTTTCGGCGAATTCGTTGCAAATCAGCGTTATCCGAAATCTTTTCTTGCTCGCACTCGCTGTGTTGTTCGTTGCGATTCTGAGGGCCACCTACGGCCTCGATCTCGGCCCGGGATTCTTTTGAGGCCGGCGACACTTTTTCAGCCGCAAGTCATATTAGGTTAACCGGACCGGGCTAGCTAAGCGGACGCTTCACTTGCATCTTGAACCTGGGCCGACCTCTCATGGATAAGCCGATGCGCTGCCAGTGCGGCAGGACGCGAACCATTGCGCTCGACAAGCATTTTCGTACCGCGCTGGTCTGCCTGAAATGCGATGAGGTCGAGCTGGCCCGGCCGGTCAGGCCGGAGGAAGAAGTGCTAACCGGGCGATAGCGCGGTCGTTTTCGGCCTCGAAACCCGGTAGGCTTCGCTTTCCGAAACGTTCGAAGCGAAGCCAGCGGATGCCGCAAGATCCCGACAGTGCCCAAGCCGCCGTGACGCTCGCCGACGTGCGCCGCGCCGCCGCGGTTATCCGTGACTCGGTCATGGTCACGGTGTGCAACGAAAGCCGCACGCTCGGCGAGATCTGCGGCTGCCGCCTGTTCCTCAAATTCGAGAACCTGCAGTTCACCGCGACCTTCAAGGAGCGCGGAGCGCTCAACCGCCTGCAGGCGCTGTCGCCCGAGGAGCGCAAGCGCGGCGTGATCGCAATGTCGGCCGGCAATCATGCCCAGGGCGTGGCATACCATGCGAAGCGGCTCGGCATTCCCGCCACCATCGTGATGCCGATCGGCACGCCGATGGTGAAGATCGAGAACACCCGGCGTCACGGCGCCGAGGTCATCATCACCGGGCAGACGCTGGAGGAGTGCTTCGCATTCGTCGGGTCGTATGCCGCCGAGCACGGCTTGATCCTGATCCATCCCTATGACGATCCTCTGATCATTGCCGGCCAGGGCACGATCGGGCTCGAGATGCTCGAGGCCGTGCCCGACCTCGACGTCCTGGTGGTGCCGATCGGTGGCGGCGGGCTGATCTCGGGCATTGCGATCGCGGCGAAGGCGCTGAAGCCGTCGATCCAGGTCATCGGCGTGCAGGCGCGGCTCTATCCATCGATGTACAACGCTATCCGCGGCGAGCAGCTGCCGATGCGCGGCGACACGCTCGCCGAGGGCATCGCAGTTAAGGCGCCGGGACAGATCACCACCAAAATCTGCCGCGCTCTGGTCGACGACATTCTGCTCGTCAGCGAGGACCAGATCGAGCGCGCGGTCGCAACGCTGATCTCGATCGAAAAGACCGTGGTCGAAGGCGCCGGCGCGGCCGGGCTCGCCGCCGTGCTCGCCGGACCGGAGCGCTTTGCCGGCCGCAAGGTCGGCCTCGTGCTGACCGGCGGCAATATCGACACGCGCCTGATCGCTTCGGTATTGACCCGTGAGCTGGCGCGCGAAGGCCGGCTGACACAGCTTGCGCTCGATATCGTCGACCGGCCCGGGCAACTCGCGGCGGTGTCGATCCTGCTCGCCGATGCCGGCGCCAATATCATCGAGGTCTCGCATCAGCGGACCTTCTCCGATCTGCCGGCAAAGGCAACGCTGCTGGAGCTCGTGATCGAGACCCGCGACCGCGCGCATCTGGAAGACGTGCTGGCCAGACTCGGCGCCGCCGGATTTGTCGTGCGGGAGACCTAGCATTACAGTTGCATCTTCCTGAAGGTTCTGAATCTATGGGCGACCATGATTCGGGATCTGATGATTGGTGGCGCGTCGGTTGAGGATACGCTGACGCTGTGGGCTTCGTCGTTGCGAGATGCCAAGCAACGCATCCGTCCGCTGTTTACGCAAGAGCGGGTCGCGGCCTCGGCGGGGCAATTTCTCGACGGACTGTTGGGCAACGAGCCGCGCAAGACGGGTTGGATGCGGGCGGAAGCGGCTGGCGATCCAGGCCCGTGGCGCCAGCAGGCGATTCTGGGTCGGGGGCAGTGGGATGCCGACGCGCTGCGCGATATTGTACGTGAGTACGCGCTGGAAACGCTGGGTGACGAGGACGCGGTTCTGGTCATCGATGAGACCGGCTTTTTGAAACAGGGCAAGGCCTCGTGTGGGGTCGCGCGCCAGTACACTGGCTCGGCGGGCAAGATCACCAATTGCCAGATCGGAGTGTTTGCCTCCTATGTGTCGCGGCATGGCCATGCCTTCATCGATCGGGCGCTCTACCTGCCAAAGGAATGGACGGACGAACCCGCTCGCCTGAAGGCCGCACATGTCCCGAGCGATGTGAGCTTTGCGACGAAGCCCCGGATCGCGCATCAAATGATCGCTCGCGCGATCGCCGCAAAGGTGCCGTTCTCGTTCATAGCAGCGGACAGCGTGTATGGCACGGGAGCGATCGAAACCCTGCTGCGCAAGGCGGGCAAAGGCTATGTTCTGGGGGTTGCTTCCAATCACGTGTTCTATTCCTGGGGCAAGCAGCAGCCTGTCGCCGGCACTGCCTCTACGATCGCGCAGAGCCTTCCCAAGAAGGCCTGGCGCCGCCTGCCGTCCGGCGAAGGAACCAAAGGTCCGCGCTGGCACGACTGGGCCTATCTTGAGCTGGCCGATCTCGACGCCGGCGAATACAACGACGACCTTGCCGGGGAATGGACCCGAGGTCTTCTGATCCGCCGCAATATTGCCGACAACAGCTTAGCCTTCTTCTCCACATGGTGCCCCAAGGGCACGTCCATGCAGAAGCTGGTATCCGTGGAAGGCCATCGCTGGGCCATCGAAGACAGCTTCGAAACCGCCAAGAACGAGCTCGGTCTTGATCACAACGAAACCCGCTCCTGGCATGGCTGGCATCGCCATGTCTCACTGGTCATGCTTGCCTTCGCCACGATGGCCGTCATCCGTCATCGGGCCAACACCGGAGCATTGCTTAAAAAAACGCGACCGCGGCCCCGACCGAAGCATCGTTCTTGATCCGCTGGTCGATCCAGGAAATCCGCCGCATCGCCATGAAGCTCGCCCAGCGGCGCATCCCGCATGCCCACATCCTCGCATGGTCATCCTGGCGCAGGGCTCATCAAGCCAACGCGCGCAAAGCGCATCTCAAGCAAAAATTACAACTGTAATGCTAGGCCCGCCGCACCCTCAATCCTCATGGTGAGGAGGCGCCTTGGCGCCGTCTCTGGACGATGCTTCGCATCGCCAAGCGAACCATGAGGCCCGGCCGGTGGCCTCATCCTTCGAGACACTTGCTTCGCAAGTTCATCAGGATGAGGTGGCAGAGAGTCGACGAGAACATCCGCTGGATTATGAACCCTCCGCCGCCAGCGTGGCGAGCTTGGCGATCGTGTTGATGTTGCGCGCGGTGCCGTTGGCGGCTGCGGGGATCTTCAGCTTCGAGCGGCCCATGCCGCTGCCATAGGCGACATAGATCTCCCGCTTGCCGAGCCGGACCTGCTCGTCCTGCTGGCCCTTGATGTCCTTCAAGGCATCCTTCGCCGGCGGGTCGTCGAGAAAGATCGCAACCGTGTAGTTCGGCGGCTCCTTCGGGAACGGATTGGCCTTCAGCACGGCGGCGATCTCGTCGGCGCTGCGGACCACCACGCCGACCGGCTTGCCGGCATAGGTGTGCAGCCGCTTCTCCAGCGCCGCCTTGACCTTCGCCGCGCCGAGCTTCGAGGACAACACCACATTGCCGCTGGCGATGTAGGTCTGGACCTCGCCGAACCCCTCGTTGACGCACATCGCCTTCAATTCGGTCATCGGCAGCTTGCCGGTGCCGCCGACATTGACCGCGCGTAGCAGGGCGACGTAACGGGGCATTGCAGCCTCAGTGATGATGCGATTCTAGGCGTCCTCTTTCTTCTTCGCGGGCTTCTTCGCCGGCGGCGGCTCCTCCATCGCCTTCTTGATGGCGCGGGCATAGGCGTCGGCGGCGTTCTCCGCCGAGTTCTGCAGCCGCTTGGCGGTCGCCGTTGCGTTCAGCATGGTGCTCTTCGCCATGAAGCGGAAGTGCGCCTTGGTGTCCTTGTCCTTGGCCTTGGCGGCGCGTGCCACCCACACGGCCTGGCGTTTCTTGGCGGCCGCCATCAGGGCCTTGGTCTGCGCTCTTGCGGTTTGCCGGATGACGGCGTCGAGGTCGGCTTCAGCCATTCAGATGCACTCATTGACTGGACGTGCGCCGGAAGGGCGCACGGATCTGGGAAGGGCGCTATCACTAGCGCACCCGGCGCGGTTTGAACATGCGATCCTTGGCGGCCGCAGCCATTGTCTCCGGCCGGCCGCTCCGGCATAACCGTCCGGCCAGAGGAGAGCGGCCCGCGGATGATGGCGCGGTTCAGTCGGCGCGACGTGGTGATGCATACGGCAGCGATGGCCGCCGCAGGCACGATGACAGATGCGTCCCTTGCGAGGTCGGCGCCGCTCCACGCCCTGCGGCAAGTCCGTGACATCGATGCGGCATTGCGGGCCCAGGTCGATCGCGGGGCGGTGCCCGGTGTCGTCGCCATGGCCGCCAGCGCCCAGGCCACGATCTATCAGGGGGCATTCGGCGGCCGCGCGCTGGGTGCAGCGGCGAAAATGTCCGTCGACACCGTGTTTCGCATCGCCTCGATGGTCAAGCTGCTGACCTCGGTCGCGGCGCTGCAACTCGTCGAGCGGGGCGGGCTGAAGCTGGACGAGCCCGCAGCCCGTGTCGACCCGGCGCTCGCCTCGCTCCAGGTCCTTACCGGATTCGACGCCAAGGGTACCCCGCAGCTGCGTCCGCCGCGACGGCCGATCACGCTGCGCCAACTGCTGTCGCATACGTCGGGCTTCAGCTATCCGCTATGGGACGTCGGCGTCGTGCGCTACCAGCAGGCCGTGCGATCCGATCCGGCGCTGCCGCGCAGCGTGCTGATGTTCGATCCGGGCAGCCGCTGGGCCTATGGCGGCGGCCTCGACCATGTCGGCCGGCTGGTGGAGATTGCGAGCGGGCTGCCGCTCGATCGCTATTTCCAGGATCATATCCTCCGCCCGCTCGGCATGAACGATACCGGCTTCACGATCGCCGAGCCGCAGCGCGGCCGCGAGGCGCATCTGCATGTCCGCCAGGGCAATGGTTCGCTGGTGCCGCAGCCGCTGGAAAGGCACACGGTGCCCAGGACATTCTCGGGCGGCGGTGGCATCTGCTCCACCGCGCCCGACTACCTCACTCTGTTGCGGGCGCTCCTGAACGGCGGTAGCTTCGCCGGCCGATCGATCCTGCGGCCGCAGACGGTCGCTCTGATGGCGGCCAACCAGATCGGCGATCTCGATGCAGGCGTGATGAAGACGACCAATCCGGCGATCTCGAACGACGTCGATTTCTTTCCGGGCGTTCGGTTGCGCTGGAGCCTCGGTCACATGATCAACCTCGATCCGGTCGAAGGCGGCCGCAAGGCCGGCAGCCAGACCTGGGCCGGCCTCTATAACACCTATTATTGGGTCGATCCGGCATCCGGCATTGCTGCGGTGATCATGATGCAGATCCTGCCCTTTGCGGATGTCGGCGCGCTCTCGACCTGTCGGGCATTCGAGCATGCGCTCTACCGCGCGCGTGTTGCGACGTGATATAGCTGGTGGCGCGGCCGTGGACTGCGCGGTGCGACCGAGGTGTCGATGCGAACACTGAGCCGACGAAGCCTGCTTGACAGTCTCGCCCTCGTCGCGGCCACGGCTTCGACTTTGCGGATAACGATCCCATCACGGCCGATGCCGTCGGCCGCGTGTCCCGCTTTCTTCGGGTGCGCCTGAGCACCACCTGAGCCTTTCGATCAACCGTCATGGTCGCGCCGCGCTCTGCACGGCGATGACCTCACTGTTCAGGCGTACCCGGCGGCATCCTTGCGCCGGCGAGCAGCCCGGCCAGCTCCACCTGTCGCCTCTGCCCGGTCTTCGCCAGCACCGCCTTGAGCTGGTTGCGCACCGTTTCGCGCGAGATGCCGAACGCGCCGGCAATGGCCTCGACCGTACGCCCTTCGCCGATGCCGCGCGCGACGCGCGCCTCCGCCGGCGTCAGGTCGAACAGGCCCTGCAGCACCTCCGCCGTCGGCACCTCGGAGGGCACGACCGGCGTCACCATCACGATCGCGGATGCGCGATCGAAGAGGTCGTGCGCCGCGCCGTGGATCGGCACCACATGCACGATCATCGGCGGGCGATCATCCTGTGCCGCAATCGGGACCGAGCGCACCTCCGCGCTGATCGGCCCGTTGTCGAGCGCCGCAAGCGCCTGCGCAAACAGCACGTCCGCGGTGGCCGACGCCAGCGTGAGGCGCTCGGCGCGATCCTGCATGACGTCGGGCACCAGGCGGTCGAACAACGGATTAGCCGTCATCAACCGGCCACCGCGCCGCAGCACCGCCGCGGGCAGCCCGAGCATCGCCAGCGACACGGTTGCCGCTCGCGCGCGCTCCATGCCGAGCCGCGCCGACAGCAGCGCTGCGCGCGCCAGATGCGGTCGCAGCGCGTCGAGCTGGTCGATCGCCTCCTGCTCGATCGGCCCGCGATCATATTCGCGCTCGACGCTGTAGATCAGCACGTCGCCGCTCGGCACCGGGATTGCGGTGCCCGCGCCCCATCCGAGCCCGCGCGGGCGGAAGAATTCACGGATCTGAAGGTCCTGCTGCACCTCTTCGGGCGTAGCGAACACGTCGATGTCGCGCAGGAAGCCGGCGTGATTAGCCGCCAGCAGGCGCGGCAACCGTCCGTTGCGCTCGTGCCAGCGGCCCTCGACATAGGCGACCGTGTCGTCGTGCATGTCCGGAGAAGCGACCCAGCGCATGTCGTGTGGATCCGCCGTCAGCAGCACGACCCCGCGTGCGCGCGCGATGCCGCCGACCTGATGCAGGACCTGCGGCCACAGCTCCGGAACGACCGCGGCTTCATAGACCAGTTCGATCAGATGCTCGTGCAGGTCGCCCTTCATCGGCCGTTCCAGAAGCGTTGCTGCCTGGCAGATAAACCCGCCGACCGCCGAAATATTTCGTTAGATCGATTCGGGTTGACGCGGGAGTCCGTGAGACTCCGGGGGCATGACGGCGATCGCCGCGGATTGCTGCGTCATTTTGACCTTGCCCGTGACTTTCGCTGGGGCGCCGGGGGCGTGTTCTCGTTTGGCCGCGAGCCGCCGGGCGGCCGCCAGCACAGATGGACAGCGCCCGGTCACCTCATCTGCATCATGACGTCAGGATCGAGGAGTGCGGGTCCGTGCCACACGCGGCATCAGCTTTAGACCCGCAGCGCAATTAAGATTGTTGACGAATTGAAACGTTCTGAAGCGTTCAGAAATCAATCGACAGGAATGACGCGAGCGCGAGCCTGGAATCGTCGCATCTTTGCAACGCCGCTTCGGCGCGTTCGACCATGAACATCCTTTAATTTGCGTCGCCGCGACTTCTCACGCCAGCTAAAGCGCGATGAGATTGCGTTGAATCGTCATCGCGCTTTGGCTTCCTGTTTGAGCATGATCTTTTCGGAAAACCGCTTCACACTTTTCCGGATCATGCTGTAGCGGACGCAAGGTGACCAATGATCAGCCGCAGGGCGCTGTCCAGATTGTTGATGACGCTGGTCGGGCCGGCCTCGATGGCCGGCAGCGACGGGCTTGGGCTCGGCCGTTGCCGCGGAGCTTGTGCAAACGTCGATCTGCCTTCGCTCGGCTATGACGCGTTCTGCCGGTCGTTCTTCGACATCGCCGCGAGCGGAAAGTTGAGGGCCGGCGCAACAGGCCCGGAAATTAGAAGGGAGATGAGATCGCTGTTCATGCAACGTCGTCTCTATCGCGCCTCCAGTGACGCGATGCTCGTCCTCTGGCGGAAGAGGCAGGATGCTTTTTCCGTCGTGAAGGTCGAGCTCACTCTGGAATGCGGATTGCCGGTGTGGGGATGCCTCGGAATTCCCGACGGCGAGATCAAGGGATTGATGCTGCTCGCTCACGGCATGGCTAGCACGCCGGAGCGGTGCTTCGTCGACGCGGATCCGGACTACATGAACGCCATCGGCAAGCAGCTGTGCCAGGATGGCTACGTCGTCTGGTGCCCGTACATCGTCCAGATCGGGAATCAGGAAAGCCAGAACAACATCGCCGCCATGCTGGCGTAGCACCGCATCTCCGCCCACAACGTGTCGTGCGCATCGATCGATGCCGGCGAAACTGTTTGCAGGAAGCTGACCGGACTGTCCGGTCTGAATGTCGGCGTCTACGGCGTTTCCTGGGGCGCGTTTCTGGCGCTTCATCTCGAGGCTGCGACCGGGCGCATGAGGCCGACCGTCGTCTCGGGATATATGCGCGACGAGACGAAGTTTCTGATGTCGCCGATCTTCAGCAAGAATCTCGGCATCGAGCTCGCGACATACATCCATTTCAGCAACAGCCGCGCCAAATATGTCGGAAGAGTGTTGGCGCACCTGATCTGTCCCTGTCCGCTCTTCATCGAGCTCGGAAATCGCGACGTCGCAAACTCGATCGAGTATGGGAGAGACGAGAAGTTCGCGGAAATGCAGTCGGTGTACGCATCGTCCGGCCACGCGAATTTGATCGGCATGACCATCTTCGATGGCGTGCATGAGGTGAACGGCAAGAGCGCCAGGCCGTGGCTGCAGGAGCGGCTGGCATCGCCCGCCTATCAAGCGACATCCCGCCTGAAGAACGCCATCGCCTTGTGAGACGTCGTAGCCGCGTCAGATCAGCTTCGATGCGCGTCAAACCGTGCCAAGCGCAAGAACGCGCCACGGCCGTGTTGTCCGACACCGCTCGGGGGCGCTACCTCGGTATGGTCGTCGTGACGCCTTGATGACAGCCTCATCCTGACATGCGCATGCAGCGCCGCCGCTTGCGAGGCCGGGAACGCGCCGAGCCGAAGCAGCAACTCGCGAGCATTTGAGTACAATCACGCTGACAGCCCCGTGCCGCTCGACGTGCCGGCCTGGCCAACGCGGTCTTATTTGGCCCTGTTATTCCTGCATGGTTCGATCACCGAAGCTGCCGCGTCGCGAGCACAGATGCGGAACGAGGCAATCGGGTTACAGGATTGTCGGATGCGGATTGGGCGCGTTATGATCCGCTGCAGCGCAGCCAGCCTATCCCCGACCTTCGCGTCCGAAGGAACTCGACCTCAACTCTGCTTCGTGAAAACCGCCGATAGCCGAAGGGTTCGACACCATGAATGGTACGGAAAGAATGCGCGGTCGAACGGCAGGTCTTCTCGTATCGGCGGGATTGGTATTTGCGGGGGTATCGGCTGTTGATGCTCAGACGGCGCCGCCAGGGCCTCCCGCGGTGGGCGTGATCGAGGCGGTCAAGCGTCCCGTCACCGAGTCCAGCGAGTTTCTGGGACGAATAGAGGCGACCAACCGGGTGAATGTCGTCGCACGCGTCACCGCATTCCTGGAGAAGCGGAACTTCGCCGAAGGGGCCGAGGTCAAGTCCGGCGATCTCCTTTATCAACTCGAGCGCGGCCCGTTCGAGGCCGACCTGGCGTCGAAGAAGGCGCAGGTCGCACAATTGCAGGCGACGCTGGTCAACGCCAAGCTGACGACGGACCGCGCCAAGGCCCTGCTCGGCGGGCCCGCCGGCCAGCAATCGACCTACGATGCCGCCGTCGCCAACCAGCAGAGCCTCGAGGCGCAGGTGCAGGCCGCGCAGGCGCAGGTTGATCTGTCCCAGATCAATCTCGACTACACGGAGATTCATTCGCCGATCGACGGCAGGATCGGGCGCACCGCGGTGACCGAAGGCAACGTGGTGACGCCGAGCTCGGGAACATTGACAACGATCGTCAGCCAGGACCCGATGTATGTCACCTTCCCGGTGCCGGTGCGCGAGGCGCTGACTCTGCGCGCACGCTACGTGACGCGCGGCGGCTTCAATGCAGTCGTCATCCGACTACGCCTGCCGGACGGCCGGCTCTACGACAAGGTCGGCCAGCTGAATTTCGTCAACAACACTATCGCGCAGAATACCGATACGATCACGCTGCGCGGCACCATCCCGAATCCGTCACTGTACAAGTCGACTGAGACCGGTGGCGCGGTGCGCGAGCTCACCGACAACGAGTTCGTGACCGTCCTGCTGGAGGGCGTGCAGCCGGTCGAGGTGCTCGCGATCCCGCGCTCGGCGGTGCTCTCGGACCAGGAGGGCGAATATGTCTATGTCGTCGGCGCGGACAACAAGGCCGAGCAACGGCGGATCAAGCTCGGGCAATCGACGTCCACGATCGCGGCGGTGACAAGCGGGGTCTCGCTTGGCGACAAGGTGATCGCCGAGGGGCTGCAGAAGGTGCGGGCGGGCGAGGCGGTCGCGCCAGGGCCGGCCAGCGCGTTGATCCAGTCGAGCATGAAGGTCTCGGCCGAAGACAGTGGCGGGGCCGGCGGCTCGAAGTCGGGCGCCAACCCATGATTTCCACGGTCTTCGTCGATCGTCCGCGGCTCGCGATCGTCATTGCGTTCGTGATCACGATCGCAGGCGCGCTGGCGCTGCTGCAGATCCCCGTCGCCCAGTTCCCCGACATCGTGCCGCCGCAGGTCACGGTCTCGGCAGTGTTTCCCGGAGCTTCCGCCGACGTGGTGGAATCGAGCGTCGCTCAGCCGCTGGAAGCGCAAGTCGTCGGCGTCGACAAGATGCTCTACATGAAGTCGACCAGCGGCAATGACGGCAGCTACACGCTGACGGTATCGTTCGCGCTCGGCACCAATCCGGACATCAACACGGTCAACGTCAACAACCGCGTGCAGAGCGCACTTGCGCAACTGCCGACCGAGGTGCAGGCGCAGGGCCTGACCGTGCAGAAGAAATCCTCGGCCGTGCTGCAGTTCATCGTGCTGTACAGCAAGAGCGGCCAGCAGGATCCGCTGTTCATCACCAACTACGCCATCATCAACGTGCTGGACGCGATCTCGCGCACGCCCGGCGTCGGGCAGGCGTCGCTGTTCGCGAAGCTGAACTACTCGATGCGGATCTGGTTCGACACGCAGCGGCTCACCAGCCTCAACCTGGCGCCATCGGACGTGATTGCCGCGATCCGGGCGCAGAGCGTGCAGGCGCCGGTCGGCCGCATCGGCGCGCGCCCGATCAGCAATGATCAGCAGTTCCAGTTCAACGTACAGACGCAGGGGCGGCTGACGACGTCGGAGCAGTTCGGCAACATCGTGCTGCGCGCCAATCCGGACGGTTCGGTGCTGCGGATCAGGGACGTTGCCCGTGTCGAGATCGGCGCGCAGAACATGGACTCTGAGTCGCGGATCGACGGCAATCCCGGAGTGCCGATGGGCATCTATCTCGCGCCCGGCGCCAACGCCGTGACGACTGCGAAGGCCGTCCAGGCCACGCTGGCGAGGCTGTCAGAGCGGTTTCCGCCGGGCCTGACCTATCTCGTGCAGTATGACTCCACCACCTTCGTCACCGACACGATCAAGGAAGTGATGAAGACGCTCGGCGAGGCCTTTGTGCTCGTCGTGATCGTGGTGTTCCTGTTCCTGGGCAATCTGCGCGCCACCGTGATTCCGGCGGTTGCGGTTCCGGTCAGCCTTATCGGCACCTTCGCGGTCCTGCTGGCGATGGGCTATTCCGCCAATACGGTGTCGCTGCTGGCGATGGTGCTCGCCATCGGCATCGTCGTCGACGACGCCATCGTGGTGGTGGAGAATGTCGAACGCGTCATGGAGGAGGAGCCGGAGCTGTCGCCCGCCGACGCCACCAAGAAGGCGATGGCGCAGATCACCGCGCCGATTATCGCGATCTCGTTGGTGCTGCTCTCGGTGTTCGTGCCGATCGCCTTCATCCCCGGAATCTCCGGAACGCTGTTCCGTCAGTTCGCGGTGACGATCAGCGCGGCGATGGTGATCTCGGCCCTGAATGCGCTCACGCTCTCGCCGGCGCTCTGCGCCGTGTTCCTGCGCCATGGCGGACCGCGCCGCGGCATCATGGGGCGGGTGCTTGGCGGCATCGATTGGGTGCGCGACCGTTATGCTAGCATGGTGCGACGGCTGTTGCGTCTGGCGATGCTGTCGCTGGTCGCCGTTCTGGTGTTCGCGGGCGGCATTTTCGGTGTGTCGCGGATCACGCCGACCGGCTTCCTGCCCGAGGAGGACCAGGGCGCGTTCTTCATCGCCGTGCAATTGCCCGACGGCGCATCGGTGGCGCGTACCAGCGAGGTCACCAAGCAGGTCGAAGCGCTGCTGAAGAAGAACCCGTCAATCGATCACGTGCTGTCGATCATCGGCTTTTCGCTGCTCGACGGCGGCAGCGAGCCCAATTCGGCCTTCATGGTCGCTCGCATGAAGCCGTTTGCCGACCGCAAGGCCGTGACCGACTCGGTGCAGGCCGCAATCCGGCAGACGTTCATCGGCGGCTCGCAGATCCGTCAGGCTTCCGTGCTGCCGTTCAACCTGCCGCCCATCATCGGGCTTTCGACGTCGGGCGGCTTCGAATACCAGCTTGAAGCACTTGAGGGGCAGGATCCCGCTGCGCTCGGCAGCGTGATGGGGGGATTGATCGGCGCCGCAAACCGCGACCCGCGGTTGACCCGCGTGTTCTCGACCTTTACCGCGACCAATCCGTCGATCTATCTCGACATCGATCGCGCCAAGGCGCAGGCGCTCGGCCTCAACATGGCCGACGTCTTCACCGCGCTGCAGGCCACGCTCGGTGGCATCTACGTCAACAACTTCAACCTGTTCGGCCGCACCTGGCAGGTCAATGTGCAGGGCGAGGCCGCCAACCGCGCCGACATCCCCGATATCTGGCAGATCTATGTGCGCAACAGCGGCGGCGAGATGGTGCCGATCCGTTCGATCGCAAGCTTACGGATCGTCACCGGGCCGCAGGTGATCACCCGCTACAACAACTATCGTTCGGTCACCGTGAATGGCGGCCCGGCGGCGGGCGTGTCGTCGGGCACCGCGATTGCGGCCATGGCCGATATCTCCAAGGCGACGTTGCCGGCCGGCTATTCCTACGAATGGACCGGCACCGCCTATCAGGAGCAGGCGGCCTCAGGTCAAACCGGTATCATCCTCGCGCTCGCGGTGCTGTTCGCCTATCTGTTCCTGGTCGCGCTGTACGAGAGCTGGACCATCCCGATTCCCGTGCTGCTGTCGGTCGCGGTCGGTGTGTTCGGCTCCTATCTCGCCATCAAGGTCACAGGCCTGAATCTCGATCTCTACGGCCAGATCGGCCTCGTCGTGCTGATCGCGCTCGCGGCCAAGAACGGCATCCTGATCGTCGAGTTCGCCAAGGAGCAGCGCGAAGCCGGCCTATCGATCCGGGAAGCCGCGGCCCTCGGATCGCAGATGCGCTTCCGCGCGGTCATGATGACGTCGATCGCCTTCATCCTGGGCCTGGTTCCGCTGGTGGTCGCGACCGGCGCTGCCCAGATCAGCCGTCGCGCCGTCGGCACGGCCGTGTTCGGCGGCATGCTCGCCGCAAGCTCGATCGGCATCTTCCTGGTGCCGATGCTTTACGTGACCTTCCAGCGCTGGCGCGAGGGCGTGAAGAATCGGTTCGGCCGAAAGGGCGGGGGACCGGACGCCTCGGCCCACGAGCGGCCGGAATGAAGGCGAAGGTCCCGAGAGTGTAACGATTTGATTTGCTGGGTGAATTGTCCCTCTATGACGGTGCAATGGCCCCTGTGCTCACGCCGGGCGGCCTGCCGGCCGGTTGAATTCGCGGCCCCAGAGTCCTATGCGTGGGCGCCATGGACACCCTCGCCGCCACTGCAAAGCCCCTGAGCTCCTGGTCCCGCCACCGGGCGCACCCCGGCAAGCCGGCACCGTTCATGCCGATGAGCCGTGCCGAGATGACAAAGCTCGGCTGGGACGCCTGCGACATCGTGCTGGTGACGGGCGACGCCTATGTCGACCATCCGAGTTTCGGCATGGCGATCATCGGCCGGCTGCTCGAAGCCCAAGGCTTCAGGGTCGGCATCATCGCGCAGCCCGACTGGCAGTCGGCCGAGCCGTTCAAGGCGCTGGGCAAGCCGCTGCTGTTCTTCGGCGTCACCGGCGGCAACATGGATTCGATGGTCAACCGCTACACCGCGGACCGCCGGCTGCGCCACGACGACGCCTATACGCCCGCCGCGGAGGGCGGCCGGCGGCCGGATCGCTGCACCATCGTTTACGCCCAACGCTGCCGCGAGGCGTTCAAGGACGTGCCGATCGTGCTCGGCGGCATCGAGGCGTCGCTGCGCCGCATCGCGCATTACGACTATTGGTCCGACAAGGTGCGCCGCTCGGTGCTGGCGGACGCCAAGGCAGACCTCTTGCTCTACGGTAACGCCGAGCGTGCCGTCGTCGAAGTGGCGCACCGGCTCGCCAACGGCGAAGCGCCGCGCGATCTCGACTCTATCCGGGGCGTCGCGCTGTTCCGCCGCGTGCCCGACGATTACACGGAGCTGCATGCCGACGATCTCGACGCTGCCGACGAGGGCGCGGCGCGCCATCCCGGCGATGTTGTGATCCGCCTGCCGGCCTGTGAGCAGGTTGAGCAGGACCGCGAGGCCTATGCCCGCGCCTCGCGCGTGCTGCACCGGGAGAGCAATCCCGGCAATGCGCGGCCGCTCGTGCAGCGCCACGGCGACCGCGATCTGTGGCTCAACCCGCCGCCGATCCCGCTGACGACGGCCGAGATGGATGCGGTCTACGATCTGCCTTACGCCCGCGCGCCGCATCCGTCCTATGGCGATGCCAAGATCCCCGCGTGGGAGATGATCAAGTTTTCGGTGACGATCATGCGCGGCTGCTTCGGCGGCTGCACCTTCTGCTCGATCACCGAGCATGAGGGCCGCATCATCCAGAACCGCTCGGAGGGCTCGATCCTGCGCGAGATCGAGCGCATTCGCGACAAGACGCCGGGCTTCACCGGCGTGATCTCCGACATCGGCGGGCCGACCGCCAACATGTACCGGATGGCGTGCAAAGATCCGAAGATCGAGGCGGCATGCCGGCGGCCGTCCTGCGTCTTCCCCGAGATCTGCCCGAACCTCAACACCTCGCATGACGAGCTGATCCGGCTCTATCGCAAGGTGCGCGAGGTGAAGGGCATCAAGAAGGTGATGGTCGCCTCCGGCGTGCGCTACGACCTCGCGGTGGAGAGCCCCGCCTATATCAAGGAGCTCGTCACCCATCACGTCGGCGGGTACCTGAAGATCGCGCCCGAGCATACCGAGCGCGGCCCGCTCGACAAGATGATGAAGCCGGGCATCGGCGCCTACAACCGCTTCAAGCGGATGTTCGACGCCGCTGCCGAGCAGGCCGGCAAGAAATACTATCTGATCCCGTACTTCATCGCGGCGCATCCGGGCACCACCGATGAGGACATGATGAACCTCGCGCTCTGGCTCAAGAAGAATCGTTACCGCGCCGATCAGGTGCAGACGTTCCTGCCCTCGCCGATGGCGACCGCGACGGCGATGTATCACACCGGCGTCAATCCGCTGCGTGGCGTGCGCCGTGGGGCGAGCGACAAGGTCGAAGCGATCAAGGGGCTGCGGCAGCGGCGATTGCACAAGGCGTTCCTGCGCTATCACGACCCCGACAACTGGCCGCTGCTGCGCGAGGCGCTGAAAGGGATGGGCCGCGCCGATCTGATCGGCTCGCGTCCCGAGCAGCTCGTGCCCGCCCACCAGCCGCCCGGCACCGGCAAGGCCGCCGGCACACGCCGGCCCGTGCGCCCCGGCGGCAGGACGCAGCGCTTCACCACCAAAGGCCTGCGGATGGGCAAGTAATCGGCTCGGCGGTCTAAACCTGCTTGTCGCAATGTTTTGCCAACCATGCGCGCTTTCCGCCCTGGCCGCTAACGGATCAAAAATAGTTCTGCCGCAAGTTCGCGCCCGGGAAAGGGATGGGGAGTTCCAAACATGACCGGGCTGGCCGTTATGGAGAACGTGCGCCGCTACCGCGCGATAGCTTCGCTTTGTCGCCAGGCCGCAGCCTTCCGCCCGGTCCAGCGACCCTCTCTCCTTAAGCAGGCTGAGGAATGGGAGCGCCGCGCGGTCGTAGAGCTCGAAGGTTACTTCGCGGGTTCAACAACCACCTTCCGATGATGCTTCCGTGTGGCCCATTCGGTTCGGAAATAAGCTTCAAATAACCTTGGGCGGTCTCTACGAGACCTACCAATCACATCGCGCCACGGCCGATGAAGATGGGCACTACTGCTTCGCGCTATGATGGGGAGCCTGCCATCTAGCCAATCGGTGAACTGCGATGGGTCGAGAGTTTGCGCGCCGTCCGTAGGACCGGCCGCCCATTTCTCGCCGCCATTATCGTTCACGAAACTTGCAGGGGCTGGTCGTATAGCGACGGTGTTCCCAAAAGGTTCCGTGTGATCGTCCCATATTTGCTACAGCAAGATGTTGTTGTGTCCCGCCGCGCGCTCCTGGGCGGACTTTCGTCCTTAACCGGCGCACTTGCGCTTGGCGGATGCGCTGGCTTGGCCGCGACAGGCGCGCGCTTCGACGCATCGTCACTCTCAGTTGACCCCACATTGCTCGTCACAACCACGCGCAAGCGGGTGAACGGCGGGCGCGCGAAGCCTTGGTTCGGACCAGAGCGGGCTTCGACGATGACCGTCGCGCGGGCGAGGCTGGTGCCGCCGGACGACGGCCGCCTCTCGCTTGCCGCAGTCGGTCTTGCTGACTGGCGTCTTGATCAGGTCGAGCCGGTGTCGGGGGAGGTCGGCGATCTTCTTGCGCAGGCCGGTGGCGGAGGAGACGTCCTGATCTACGTGCACGGGTTCAAACAAACATTCGAGACGGCGGCGCTCGATGCCGCGCACCTCTCCGATGGAATCAAGTTCCGCGGCCGGACAATGGTATTCTCCTGGCCTTCGAAAGGGGGGCTGTTCGACTACGCCTATGACCGCGACAGCGCGATGTGGTCCCGCGACGACTTCGAGCGCGTGCTCTCTTCCATCATGTCGGCTTCGGGCGTCGGCCGCGTCCACATTGTCGCGCACAGCATGGGGACCATGCTGGCGCTGGAAAGCCTACGTCAGCTCTATGCGCGATACGGTGACACCGTTGCGGGCAGGATCGGCGCGATTGTGTTTGCCGCGCCGGACATCGATATGGACGTGTTCTCGTCGGCGATCCACCGCATTGGTCCGCTCGCCGGCAAGATCACCGTGATCGCCGCGACGAACGATCGCGCGTTGGCGCTGTCCGGACAAATCGCTGGTGGCATGACACGAGTCGGCGCCGCCGAGAAGGCTGCCATCGAGCGGCTCGGGGTGCGCGTGATCGACGCTTCCGACGCGGGCTGGGGCATCATCAACCACGATTTGTTTCTGTCGAATGCGGAAGTGCAGCGGGTGATACGCCGCTCGATTGATACCACAGCCGCGTGAACTCGGCTTTGAGAAAGCGATTGCGCAGGGCGGTGCCTGCTAGCCGCGATGCCGCGCCTTTGCGAGAATGGCGCACCCGACACGATTCGAACATGTGACCTTTGCCCTCGGAGGCGAAGCGGTGAATCGCCCCCGAACATTGCCCCCACAGATACGAAACCAATCAAGCGCTTAGGACGTCGACCGGCGTTCGGATCCCACACCGGATAACACTCAGGACCAGATCACCCGAAGGGCGACATTGGATCAAGGCGGGATCCGGGGTCGTGTGTGGCGGTTAGTTTAGATTTAGTCTTACTATAAACTACTGAAAATAAAGGGATTTTTTGTTGACCGTCGGCTTTTTTCACGGCAAATCGCCCGGCACTCATTTCGCATCTTAATCCGGAAAGCTGTTGCTAGATGCCGCCGAAAGTTACTTGTCGCCCTGTTGCCGGTCTTGCCTCTACCGTCAAATCACTCCCGACATTCTCCAGGCCGACAGCTTTCGCGGCACCTATCGCCTTCATCGCCTTGTTCAGCGAGGGCTTTCTGCATCGCGCCAACGCGCAAGGCGCCGTGCCAGTGAATGAGCAGAGCACAACGTTGCCGGCAGTGACCGTCACCGCAGACGTGCCGAAGCATAGAGCACGTCCGCGATCCAACCCGGGCCGAAGGGTGGTCCGCGGAGGCGTGCCGGCGAGCGAGCGGAGCAAGATGCAGGCGGAATTGACGCCCACCGCGTCGAGGCCAGGCGCGCTGCCACAGTCTTATCCAGGCGGGCAGGTGGCCCGTGGAGGACAAGTTGGCTTGCTGGGCAACAGGGACTTCATGGATACGCCGTTCAACATCACCAGCTACACGGCGAAGAAGATTGAAGACCAACAGGCAAGCACGGTGGCCGACGTCGTGAGCAACGACCCTTCGATCCGTTTCACGGGTCAGACCGGCGGCATTGTCGACTCTTTCTTCATCCGCGGCTTTCCGATCGGCGAAGGAAATCTCGGAGAAATTGCCTTCAACGGTGTCTATGGTGTCGCACCCAATTATCGCGTGTTCACCGATTACGTCGAACGCATCGAGGTCATCAAGGGCCCGACTGCGCTGCTGTACGGCATGGCGCCGAACAGCAGCGTCGGGGGCACCATCAACATCGTTCCGAAGCGTGCCTCCGATGTCGATCTCACACGGATTACGACCGACTACGCGACAAGAACGCAGCTCGGCGGGCACCTTGATGTGAGCCGGCGGTTCGGTGAGAATCGTGAATTCGGAGTTCGATTCAACGGCAGCTATCACAATGGCGATACGCCGCTGGACAACCAGGGCCGGGAGGCGCATGTCGGTGCCGCGGCCTTCGATTATCGCGGCAACAGGTTCAGGGCTTCGCTCGACTTCATTGACCAGGAGGAAAAATTCGACGCCCCGACTCGCCCGTTTCTGGTCGCTACAGGCATAGCAGTCCCATCAGCGCCCGATGGCAGGCGCAATGTCACACAGCCATGGGAATGGTCCAAAATCCATGACAAATCGCTGCTGGCACGCACCGAATACGATGTGACGGAAGCCGTGACGGTGTTCGCTGACGCCGGTGGGGGCAGAACACAGGTCGATCGTCTCTTTGGTACCCCGACAATCCTGAATTCGGCCGGCGACACGACTTCAACGCCAGGTCATTTCAAGTTCGACATCGAAAGAAATGTCGCCGACGCCGGCCTGCGCGCCCGGTTCGACACTGCCGCGATCAGTCACACTGTCACTTTCCAGGGAAGTTACTACACCGATCAGTTGTCGCGAGGCTCCACGTCCGGCACCCCGGTCCTGTCGAACATCTATGCACCGATCACTCGTCCCGAGCAGTTCGTTCCGGCTCCCGCAACTGTGCCGAAACTGTCGGATACCGAATTGACCGGTCTTGCGCTGGCCGACACCTTGTCAATTCTGCAGGAACGGCTGCAGCTGACCGTCGGCGTGCGGCAACAGGGAGTCAGATCGAATAACTTCAACACGACCACCGGCGCCGTCACCGCCTCCTATGACCAGGCCGCCCTCACGCCGATGGTCGGCCTCGTCATCAAGCCATGGAACAACATCGCATTCTACGCGAACTATATCGAAGGGCTCAGCAAGGGCGACATCGCACCGATGACCGCGAGCAATGCCGGAGAGGTCCTTTCGCCTTACATCAGCAAGCAGCAGGAAGCAGGCGTCAAAATCGACTTCGGCATGCTGGCTACTACGATCAGTGCATTTGAGATCACCAAACCCTCGGGGCAACTTGGCGCGGACAAGATTTTTCGGACCGACGGTGAACAGCGCAATCGCGGCTTGGAATTCAATGTGTTTGGCGAGGTGCAACCCGGCATTCGCGTGCTCGGCGGCGTGACGCTGATCGATGCTGAGCTGACAAAGACGAACATCCCCGCCGCTCTCGGCAAGACGCCGATCGGCGTGCCTCACGTGCAAGCCAACTTGAGCACCGAATGGGATACCCCCTTCGTGCCCGGACTGACGCTGGTCGCAAGCACCGTCTATACGGGCTCTCAATATATCGATGCGACAAACACTCAGAGCATTCCGGCCTGGACGAGGCTCGACCTTGGTGCCCGCTACAGCACAAGGATCGACGGCAGGCCGGTCACGCTGCGCGCCTTGGTCCAGAACGTGTTCGACACCAACTATTGGTCCGGTGTGTCGAGCTTTTCCGGATTGTCGCAAGGCGCTCCGCGGACCGTGCTGGTGTCGCTCACGACAGATTTTTGAGTTGATCTGGCCGCTTATATGTGTGGTGGCCGAGGCAGGGCCGGTTTTGGCGATCGATATCGGTGCGCAAGGGCGTTTCGCTTCTTCGATTCGTTGTCGACGTTCATAACACGGCAGGTTTCTGGGCATCGATTGCGCTCCCCGTGATCTCAATCACCGGCGTCGGGATCATTTTTCCCGACGCGGTGCGTCCTGTCGTTGGCCTCCTGTCGCAAGCGACACCTGATCCCTCGCCTCCCGCAGCAGCAGCCGCAAGCGCTACGGGTGCTCAGGCGACCGTGACCTGACACCAGATTTTTTCGATCGTCGTTCTACGGCTCCGTGACTTCATTCAACATGTCGCGCCCGAGGGCCTTGAGGAAGCACCAAGCGTCCGACCCTGCCGCCATAATACTCAGTGAACCACAGCGCGCCGTCCGGCCCAGTCGTTATGCTGTGAGGTCCGCTACCATCCGATGGCACAGCAAATTCAGTGACTGAACCGGTGGTCGTGATGCGGCCGATTTTGTTGCCAATGGCGCAGCGTGGGCCCGGCTGGCGAACGCAACTGGCTTCGGTAAACCACAGGGCACCGTCTGGTCCCCTCGTGATACCCCACGGCTGGGCATCGGAATTGGGGAGAGCGAATTCAGTAATCTTGCCATCGACGGTCATTCGCACGATTTTGCCACTAACCGGTTCGGTGAGCCACAGCGCGCCGTCTGGTCCAGTGGTAATACCCCCCGGGCTACTATCCTCCGGCGGGATCGTGAATTCGGTGACCGCGCCCGCGGTCGTAACCCGTCCAATTTTGCCACGAACACCTGTGAACCACAGTGCGCCATCTGGTCCAGTCGTGATCTCTCCACCCTTGGCTGTGGGGGCCGCGAATTCGGTGACCGTGCCGATAGTTGTGATCCGCCCGATTTTGCCTGCAACCCCTTCGGTGAACCACAAGGCGCCATCTGGCCCGGTCGTGATGCCCAGGGGCCCAGGGACCGCAAATTCGATCAGTTGTAAGTTTTCAGCCGTGGCGTTCGCCGGAATGCGCCCGATCTTATTTGACGTGAACTCAGTGAACCACAGAGCGCCGTCGGGTCCCGTTATGATGGAATGCACAATGCCGCCGCCCTTGATCGGGAATTCGGTGAGGCCCTCGCGAGCCGTGATCCGCCCAATCTTGCCCCCAGCCTCGGTGAACCACAGCGCGCCGTCTGGCCCAGTCGTGATCGCGGAGGGACGGCTGGCGGGAGTCGGTAGACCGAATTCAGTCAATGTCTGGGCAGCAGCAGGCATGGTCCCCACGGCCGCCGCCAATTGGGACGCTATCGCCAGCAACAATGACGCGATCGCAATTCTCATGGCCCATTTTTCAGCTTTGCCCGGCGCGATCACGCCCATCGCGCGCGTTTCGCGGAGTGCCGCTGCGTCGCGTCACGCCGCCGGGGCCGCTTCCGACAGGTCCATGACTTCACCGCGCGCCGGGTAGTTGTTCTTCAGGACATAGTCGATTGCGGCGAGAATGTCGGCGAAGTGCGGGCGCGCGAACGGCATGGTCTGGACGCTGCCGAAGTAGAGCGTGCCGTCCGGCCGTATCAGATAGAGCGCCGGCTCCGAGAAGCGCGCCGGCTCCTCGACCCCGGTCGAGGTCATGCCGCGCCCTGAGGAAATGAATAATCCCCAACGGCGTGCAGCCGCCAGATCGAGGCCATAGCCGATGCGCAACCGCGTCAATCCCCAGTCGTCCCTGGTCTGCGTGGCCCGCTCCTTCGTATCGGACGATACGGCCACCACCGCAATGCCGCGCTTGTCGAACTCCTCGAGCTTCGATTCCAGTTCCCTCAGCTGGGTCTTGCAAATCGGGCAGTGAAGGCCGCGATAGAACACGAGCAGCGTGAAATGCTCAGGCTTCTCGCGTGCAAGATCGAAGGTGCCGCCGCTCGCGAGGTCAACGCGAAGAGGCGGAACGGCCCGCCTTGGAAACAAGTGCACGAAATCTGTCATATGTCTTGCTCCTTCTCAGTTTCTGTTGTCAGAACTCGGCGCCAGAGCCTGTGATCCCTCATTGGTGGCCGATATTTCGAAAACCACATGAACAGCGCCGGTACAGGCAGAAGAAGCCAGAGGCGCGACCGGTCAGGGAGTTTGACCAGGAAGGTCTCAATCGCTGCCAGCGCGCCCGTCAAAAGCGTCGAGACGAATAATCGAAGCTGGATTGTCGGACGAATTTTCTGCTTCTGCTGCCCTCTGCCTGAGGAATTCCTATGGCGCGGAGTTAGCGGTGCTAGGCGTTCGCTTCGCCTGGAGCCGCATATCTGGTCAGATGCGCCGAACCGGGCCGATTTGCCGCTAGCCGGGCGACCTCCAGTGTTGCGCGGTGGGCACACCATGCAGTCGTCTGCGGCCGCGCCAACCATTGCCCCTGCACTTTCAAATACTCCCGAGTACGTTGTGAGATATAGATTCTACAACCGCGAGGAGCCTGGTCAGGCAACCGGCCGATAAACCCTCGCAATGTGCTGGGCGAGTGATCAATACATATTTGAAGGCGGGACGCTGCCAGATGCAGGATGTTACGTTTCGTATTCCGGCCACCGCCAGGAAGGCGATCGACGCTGCGGCTGGCGACCGCATCTTGGCGGTCCTCGCAGCGATGCTGCTGTCCGCCACGGCATTTACATCTACATCCGTCGACGCACAGACCCTGAGTTTCGGCTCCGCCGGCGCCGGCGGTTCCGGCGCGTGGGATAATACCACTGTCGATTGGTTCAACGGCTCGACCGCCGTGCCGTGGGCCAGCGGAGCAACCGCCGTATTTGGCGGAGCCGCGGGTACTGTGACCGTGAGCGGTACGGTCGCTGTTGGAGGCGCGACCTTCAACACCAACGGCTATACGATCACCGGCGGTACGCTGGCCATTGCTGGCAGCGGACTCACTATCGCGAGCGCAAGCAACGGTATCGGCTCAACCATCGGCTCGACCATCTCCGGCTCGAACCTCACTGTTCTCGGCGGTTCAGTCACATTGTCGTCCCTCGGCGCCATTTCCTATACCGGATCTACCACGATCACCAACGGCGCGACGCTTACTTTCGCCTCGCCGAACATAGCTTCCGCCATCCAATCGACGGCGTTCTTTGTGAACGGGCCATCGACCTTGGTCGTCAATGCGCAGAACCGTGAAGACATTCACGGGACGATTACGTTCGATCGGGCAGGCGGCGGGACAGTGGATTTTACGGGAACCGGCAATTTCGGCGGCGTGGTAGTGTCGAACGCGGGGCCCCTGACGATCGTGGCGACAGGTGGTGCTCAAGATCGGGTGATCAGTTCTACAGGTGTCGGCCTCAATATAAACCTGAACGATCCAGGGCTCATACTGAACACTGCGGATGCCTCGAGCAGTCTGCTGGTCAGTTCACGGTTGTGGAATGGGGGAAGTGTCACGAAAACAGGTCCTGGCACGGCCATACTGGCTTTCGCCAACATCTATACCGGCCGCACCGTGCTCAACGGCGGCGTGCTTAGCGTATCGAACCTCGCGAATGGTGGAGTCGCCAGCAACATCGGACAGTCCACCAACGCGGCGACCAATTTGGTCTTTAACGGCGGTGCTCTGCAGTACACCGGCGTCGGGGCCAGTACCAACCGCCAGTTCACGCTGGGCACCGGTGGCGGCACCATTGATGCGTCTGGTTCCGGCGCACTGAACTTTACGAACACGGCGGCGATTGCTTTCAGTGGTCCGGGCCCTCGCGTCCTCACCCTGACCGGTAGTAATACCGCAACCAACACGCTGGCCGCCGTTCTGGGCGACAGCGGCGGTTCATCCTCCCTCATCAAGGCAGGTGCTGGCAGATGGGTGCTGACGGGGAACAACAGCTACACGGGCGGCACAGCGATCGACGGCGGGACCTTGCAGGTCTCGGCCGACAACAATCTCGGTGCGGCCACGGGAGTCCTGACCTTCAACGGCGGCACGCTGGAGAACACGGCGGCCTTCACCACCGCGCGCAACGTCACGCTGGACACCGCCGGCGGCACCTTCCAGACCGACGCCGACCTGACGGCTTCGGGCACGATCACGGGCGCGGGCGGCCTCACCAAGACCGGCGCCGGCAACCTCATTCTCACGGGCGACAACACCTATACCGGTGGCACGACCATTTCGGCCGGCACGCTGCAGCTCGGCAACGGCGGTACGACAGGGTCGATCATCGGCAATGTGCTCAACAACAGCGTTCTGGCGTTCGCTCGCTCCGATACACTCAGCTTCGGGGGCCTGATCTCGGGCTCCGGCTCGGTGAACCAGCTCGGCAGCGGCGCGACGGTGCTGACCGGCAACAATACCTATACAGGCGCAACAACGGTCAGCGCAGGCAGTTTGATCGTCAACGGCGACCAGTCCGCGGCCACGGGGCCGACCTCGGTTGCCAGCGGCGGCACGCTCGGCGGCACCGGCATCGTCGGCGGCAGCGTCGCCATTGCGAACGGCGGCATCCTTTCGCCCGGCAATCTCGGCAGCAGCCCGGGCGCGCTCACGATCCAGAAGGATTTGTTGCTAAGCGGCGGATCGATCCTCAACTACAACTTTGGCAAAGCCAACACGCCAGGCGGCCCCTTGAATGACCTCACCCAGGTCAATGGCAACCTGACGCTCGCCGGCACAATCAATGTCTCCGCCTCACCCGGCGGCAGTTTTGATCCGGGCGTCTATCGCGTGATCAACTATGCGGGCACGCTGACCAACAACACACTTCAGACCGGCACCATCCCGTCGCCGGATTATTTCGTTCAGACCTCGATCGACAAGCAGGTCAATCTCGTCAACACCGGCGGCTTGACGCTGAACTTCTGGGACGGCAACGCAGGCCCGAAGAACGACAGTGCCGTGAACGGCGGTGATGGCGTGTGGCACACCGCCGGTGTCGATAACAACTGGACGGACATCAGCGGCGTCGTCAATGCGCCGTATGCGAACGGCTCGTTTGCGATCTTCTCGGCAATGCCGGGCACGGTGACCGTGGACAACAGCCTGGGCCAGGTCACGGCCACCGGCATGCAGTTCGCTTCGAACGGCTATCATCTCCTCGGCGGCGAGATCGCGCTGGTTGGCTCCCCCACGTCGGTCATCCGGGTGGGAGATGGCACCCTTGCGGGTGCGAGCTTCGTTGCGACGATCGATAACGTGCTGAGCGGCAACACGCAGCTTGTGAAGACCGATCTCGGCAAGCTGGTGCTGAACGGGATCAACACCTACACCGGCGGGACCGCGATCAACGGCGCCACGCTCGCGATCTCCAGCGATGCCAATCTCGGCGCCGCGGGCACCGGGCTTACGCTCGATACGGGCGTACTGCAGACCACGGCCAATATCACCAGTGGCCGTCACGTCGTCGTTCCGACACGCGGCACCTTTCTGACCGATTCCGGCACCACGTTGACCTTGAACGGCACGGTCTCCGGGGCCGGCAACGTGGTGAAGGACGGCGGCGGCGTGCTGCTCCTCAACGGCGCCGCCACGAATACGGGCAGCACCACGGTGGCCGGCGGCACGCTGCAGGCGGGGGCTGCCAACGTATTCAGTGCGGTCTCTGCCTTTTCGGTTCTGGGCGGCGCCACGCTCGATCTCAACGGTCGGGACCAGACGATCGCGAGCTTGAGCAACGCCGGGACGGTCAAGCTGAGCGGAGCGCCGGGCACGACATTGACTGTGACCGGCGACTACGTCGGCAATGGCGGCCTGCTTGCTTTCAATACCGCGCTCGGTAATGACGCATCGGTGACGGACAGGCTTGTCGTAAACGGGAGCACCGCGGGCACGGGCTCCGTCAAGGTGACCAATGTCGGCGGGCTTGGCGCGCCGACGACTGAAGGCATCAAGATCATCGACGTTGCCGGCGCCTCGAACGGCGCGTTCGCTCTGCTCGGCGATTACATGATCCAGGGACAGCAGGCGGTGATCGGTGGCGCCTACGCCTACACCTGCAGAAGAACGATACCAACGGCGACTGGTATCTGAAATCGAGCCTTGCCAATCCGCCGCCGACCACCGTGCCCCCGCCGCCTCCGCCAGCCGCGCCGCCGGGGCCGCTCTACCAGCCGGGCGTTCCGCTCTATGAGTCCTATGCGCAGGTCCTGCTGGGGCTCAACGAGCTGCCGACCTTGCAACAGCGCGTTGGCAACCGCTACCGGGGCGGCAGCGACGCCACCGCGCGCGCCGGCATGGCCTATGCTCAATTGGACGGCGCCGCGCCGGAGTCGCCGGTCTGGGCTCGCGTCGAGGGCCGGCACGCGACGATGCAGCCCTCCACCACCAGCGGCTCAACCTATCAGGCCGATCAGCTCAAGGTGCAGACCGGCATCGACGGACTGGCGCTGGAGAACGACAAGGGCAAGTTGATCGTCGGGCTCACCGCGCAGTACGGCACGGTGGCGGCGGACGTCGCTTCGGTCTTCGGCAATGGAAAGATCCGCGCCGATGGTTACAGCACCGGTGCGACGTTGACGTGGTATGGTGACAGCGGCTTCTACGTCGACAGTCAGGCGCAGACCACCTGGTACAACGCCAATCTGACCTCGGCGCTGACCGGCACCATGGCCCACGGCAACGATGGTTTCGGCTATGCGTTCGGCGTCGAAGGCGGTCGCCGTTTCGGTGTGGCCAATGGTTTCTCGCTGACTCCCCAGGCGCAGCTCGTCTATTCGGCCGTGAACTTCGATACGTTCTTCGATCGCTTCGGCGCGCGGGTGTCGCTCGGCCGCGGCGACAGTCTCCTGGGTCGCGTCGGCCTCTCGCTCGATCATCAACGGACGTGGCGCGACGAGGCCGGCCGGCTCACCCGCTCGGACGTGTACGGGATCGCCAACCTGCACTACGAGTTCCTCGATGGCGCGGTGGTCAACGTCTCCGGCGCGAGCCTTGCGAATGCCAATGATCGGCTGTGGGGCAGCATAGGCGCCGGTGGCACCTATAGCTGGGCGGACGGCCGCTACGCGGTTTATGGCGAGGTCTCCTACAATACGAGCCTCAGCCCTGCGGGCGACAGCCACAGCTACAAGGGAGCTGGCGGTTTCCGGGTCGTGTGGTGACGTTCTCCGGCGTCTCGCGCGTCGCTGATAAAGGCCGGCGAGTCGGGCGTTGACCGCCTTGCAGTTCGCGCCATTTGATAGCTCAAAGGTATAAACTTCAAAACTATCATGGAAAGAAAAAGGCCGATCTCTCCAAGAGAGATGGCGCGCCATTCAGAACAAAACTACGAACCCTTATGTTATTGAAATTGTTATCTAAATTATAGCCACCCCCCGGAAGGATATGGATGCGGAGTGGCTCCACCGAGTTTCTATGTCGGGGGCTCAAGTCACCGGAGCGCTACCTACGTTCCCCCCGAACGCTTTCCGCTGAGTTTATGGTGTCCGGGTTTGAGAC
This sequence comes from Bradyrhizobium sp. ISRA464, assembly GCF_029910095.1. NCBI lineage: Bacteria > Pseudomonadati > Pseudomonadota > Alphaproteobacteria > Hyphomicrobiales > Nitrobacteraceae > Bradyrhizobium > Bradyrhizobium sp. ISRA464. The sequence continues at coordinate 8,404,049 of NZ_CP094526.1, forward strand.
CGCCGGTCGCGAACAAGGAAACCATCGTGGCAAACGTCTCCGTGGTCACGCGAGCGATTTCCCCAAATCCCGGCGCGACCATCATCTCGTCGTAAACGAAGTCCGTGCCGTAGGGATGACCCAACAGGAAATTCGTGCGGTGCACGTTCTTGATGTTGATCGGTGCCATTGGGAACGGCACGAGCCACACGTTCATCCTCGGGTCGTATTCGGGGATGAGACCCGACGGCTGAGACGGCCCGGTGAACCCTGGCGTCAACGCGAAGGGATCGGTCAGCATCCGGATCAGGGCCGGATCGCGCGCGGCGGCGGCCAACGTCGCTTGAGCGCTCGCCGCGGTGCCGCCAGACATGCCACCTTTCACCTTGCGCAGGCGGGCTTTGACCCGTCGCGCCGCGCGGCCGAATTTCTCACGCGCCTTCTCCTGCAACGTGAGCACGCCGAGATCGAACGGGATGGAATCGAAGCCGCAGGAGAAGACGATGCGCGCCCCGTGCGTTTTGCCTCTTCGTGATGGGCGTCGATCATGCGCCGCATCCAAGCCGGCTCCCCTTGGAGACAAGAACAAGTCTATGAAAGCCTTTGCGCCCCGGCTCTCCGCGCACCTGATCAGGGCGTGCTGCCGCGCATCGAGGCGGGATGGCCGGGAAGCTTGAGTGGCAAGCCCACTGGCACCAGCTTGTTACCGGCGAGCCGGTAAGTGGCCAGCTCCTGTTCGCCCAAATTGGCAATATACAGGAACCGTCCGTCGGGACTGAAGGCGATTCCTTCGGCCAGGGTGCCGACCTCGGTCTCGCCCAGCTTGCGCACCTTCTTGCCGTCGGTCTTGAGAAGCACCGCAACCGCATGGTCGTGACGGAAAAAGGCGTTGTTTGGCACGGAGCCGCCCGAGCCATTGGTCAGGAGCGTCACGGCATAGGCGTCGGTCGGGTTTACTGCCAAACCTTCCGGCCCGTCCCCCACCACCACTTGGTCGACTTCACGCGGCGGATCGAGCGTCATGTCGATGACCGCCACCGTGCTCACCTGACCGTCGGCGACCCCGGCATTGCCGTCGTGATTAACCAGGCCGCGCCTGCCGTCTGCGGTAATCTGGACGTTGTACGGAAACACGCCAGTTAGCATGTCATAACCTTTGTAGGTCACCGTAGTACCATCGATATCGAGAAGGGCGACCTTGTTCGCCGTCGCCTTGGCCACCAGCGCGCGCTTGCCGTCGGGCGTGATGGCCACGGCGGATGGTTGCTGGCTCGGCGCGTCGGCAGGCGCGAGCGCCACCGTGCCGACGACGGCGACGGTCTTTCCGGAAATCGACAAGACGCTCACGCTGTTGTCCGCACGATTGGCAACCAGGGCCAAATTTCCCGCACGATTGATCGCCATGCCTGAGGGTTGCTTGCCGGTTTGGATCGTGGCGATGACCGCTGGCGGCGAGGTCGTCAGATCGATGACGAAGAGATTGTTGCCCGGCACACTTTTCAAAGTGTCGCCATCCTTGACCACGTCGATCGAATTCGTCACCAGCGCCAGCTTGCCGTCCGGCGTGATCGCGAGGTTGGTCGGCGGCCCGAAGACCGAGTTCTCGAGCGGCAGATTGACGACGATGCGTGGCTTGGCGCGATCGCGGATATCGATGATCGACACGGTGTCCTTGCCCGGCGGGCTCAACACCGGCTTGCCGTCGGTGAAAGCGACCTTCTCATCGTTGCCGACGATTAGATATTGGGCCTGCGCCGCGGCGGCGAAGCCCATCGCGGCGGCAAGCGCGGCCGCAGCTAAAGTCCTTGGCATGGTTTTCCTCCATGGACCCGGTTTGTGCTGGTGGGAAACTCTTCCTCGTACTCTGGCGCGAGCGTCAAGCGCAAACGCAGGTATTAATAGCGCCGGAAAAGGATGACGCTCGAATTTAGAATGCAATGCCTGCCGACGGCGCGATCGCTGCCAGTTCGGCACGTCCCACTTCAAGGGCAGCTGGTTTAAGACTACACCACCTCGCCTACTCATGAAAAGGAGGGCCCGACCACCCACGCGCCCCACAGTCGACCAGGGATGCAATGTCCGAGTCGAGTCGGGAGCGGCGCTGAGCCCCCGCGCGAAAGTCTTCCGGTGTACCCCTGATAGCCGACTGCCCGGCAGGGACTATGTTGTTCGCCTCAGGGTAGAGTCGAGATGTGGCGGGGTCGCGGTAGGCTGAACATATCTGTTTGCCGCCTCTTTCGTCTGGCGGTGCCTTAGTGGTTCACCCTTGGCTCCGTTTCCACATCCCGCTCATCGAACCGGACAGGCAGATTTCCCGCATCCGGCTCTCGGACAAGACTTCATGCCTTCGCCCACGGCAAGTCGCGCCCAAGCGCGGTTAGGCGTACGAGCCCGAAGTACCCGTAGAGGTGCGAGAGTGGATAGGTCCCGCCCCTGCGTCGCCTGACCTTGTGCTTGAAGCGCAACCACCGGCGCAACCGCGCAGCCGCGTAGTTGTCGAGCGCCCGATACGCTTTGGTGACGGTGCCTACTTTGAAGTAGTTCGCCCATCCGCGCAGCGTGCGGTTCAACTGGCCTACGAGCTCCGTGGTCTCTTGCCAAGTTCCTGATCGGGCGGTGAGCGCGCGAATGCTTTCGATCACGCGTTTGATGCTCTTGCGCGATGGCCGGTACCCCAGGCGCGCCTGGCCGGTTTTCGCTGAGTACATCCGTCCGAACGAGTAACCCAGGAAGTCGAACTCTCCTTCCGGTACCTTGCAGATTCGTGTCTTCTCCTCGTTGACCATCAGCTTCAGCTTTCTCATGATCTCGCGCAGTTGCTGCAAGGCTTCTTCGGCTTTGCCTCTCCGGCACAAGATCACGAGGTCGTCGGCGTAGGTCACGATGCGAGTGCCAAGGCTTCGCTCCAACCCAAGCATCTTCCATCCCAACACGAACCGGCGCATGTAAAGATTCGCCAGCAATGGTGAGATGGGTGAGCCTTGCGGGATGCCGCGCCGCTTGTCCCGGGCCTCGGTCGTCCGTGTCGTCCTTCCTCGATCATCGGTTTCTTCCACGGGACATTCCAGCCACATCTTGATCAGATGCAGCACGCGCCGATCAACAATTCGGCGTGCTACCGACTTTAGGAGTTCGGCATGCGGAATGCTCCCGAAGTAGTCCGCGAGGTCGGCGTCAACGACTTCCGGGTGGCCGCGGAACAGCTGCGCTTCCACCTCGACCACCGCCTGTTGGGCATTGCGCCCGGGACGGTAGGCATACTGCTCTGGTGGAAGATCGGCCTCAAAGATCGGTTCCAGCACCAGCATCGCTGCCGTCATGCAGACCCGATCTCGCAAGGTCGAGATGCCCAATGGCCTGAGTTTGCCATTGGCCTTCGGTATGTACACTCTTCTGATAGGGTCCGGCCGGTACGTCTCCTGCCTGAGCGCAAGCGCCAGTTCGCCAAGCCACCGCTGCTCCCCATACGCTTCGATGTCCGCGAAGTCCTGCCCATCTACCCCCGGTGCGCCCTTGTTGGAACGGCATTGGGCATAGGCATGGGCCAGGATGTCTTCCCGGCTGATCTTGTCGTACAGGGCGTAGAAGCGGTAGCCAGCTTCTGCCTTCGCTTTCGCGTGTAACGCCGTCTGCAGTTTCTGAACACTCTTCGGAGTTGATAGGTTGCCCAATCTCCAGGTCCCTCACCACGTCTTTGCGTCTGTCTTGAACTGAGGTCCCTTCCCTCCACCGGCGTTACCCGGCTTCAGCGGTACTACAAACCTCTCCGCCACCCCAAGGCGACCGGCCTGTCCCTCGCGGGCGTCCGGTTGATCATCCCTGACCACGCCTTGGGGTCTCCCGTGTTGCGTACGCTTTCCTTGTGTACATGCCGTCGCCACTACCCCGGCACAGCGACTGGAGGTATTGCTTCGCTCACTTCGCCCCAGTCGTGTCAGCCTTCCCTGATATGGCCGTCAGGTCGGCCTGTGCATCGTCCTTTTCGAGGCTTGCTCGGCGTTCACTCGCGTTACGACCTGCACACTCGCGCTGTCACCAATTCGTGACACGCTATCCGAAGGCTTCAGCCACTTCGTCACCTCCATAGCTGCTCCGGTTGCTTCCGGCTGGAGCGTTTGCCGGGTGGGACTTGCACCCACTGGAAAGCGCCGCCTTGTCACGGCGCACGCCACATCCGGACATTCGCACCGACGATTTCTCAAGTGTTTCAGAGAGCGGTGCCCGCATCAGTGAGCCGGAGAAAACAGCGCAACCGACTCTGAAAATCCCTTCAGCGTTTCAGAACCCGCTGGCGCAAACTCGAGATCGACATTGGTACACTCATCCCTGACCTCACGAGATACAAGGATCGCGTCTGCTTGGGCAATATCACAAATTCGAGCCGCCATTTGCACCGCCGAACCAAAAAGATCATCGCCTTCCTCGACGGGTTCGCCGGCATGTATGCCGATCCTTACATGGATCGGGGTCTCACTGTTCTTGTTATAGGATGCGAATTTTTCCTGAATCTCAATTGCACACGCGACCGCAGCTGGTGCGTCGTCGAATGACGCCATAAGGCCGTCGCCCAAGTGTTTTATTTCGGAGCCGCGATAATGTTCCAAACACCGCCGGATGATCGCATCGTGAGCCCTGAGCAGCTCCATCGCCTTCGTATCGCCGAGTCGCACCGTCATCTCGGTCGAGCCGACCATGTCCGTGAACATGATGGCGCGGAATGCTGATTCGTTGATCGGCACCGTTTTTGCCGAAAGCGGATCCTGGATGCGACCGAGAAAAGCCTCGACAGCCGACAGATCCACGGCGATCATTTGGTTGGCCACGTGCCCATGGGCCTCTGCATGGACCTTGTCGGCTGTCTCCCTATCTGGTGCATCCACAAGACAGAATGTCGTTCGGCGTTCAGCATCGTACCAATACGTCAGAAACTTCACGCCATATTTGTCTTGGACTTCCAGGTCCTTGAGGTGCAGTTTGGCAACTTCTTCCGCCGAGTATTCGACTACATCGTGACGATCCAGGAAGATTGGCATTTCTCTCTCTCCCCATTTGCCCGGCAACATCCTAGCACTGAATTGTTGAAGCCCTAACTGCGAAGAGATGCCAACGACTAAGCGTGTCTTGCTTGTATTCGCATCCCACCACTCGGCACGTGTTACAACTACTGGTGTGGGTCACAAGCGCCGGTCGAACCAATGCGCTGTTCCCCACTTCCTTCGCCTTGGGGCCAATTGCTGCCGTGCCGCCGATGTGCATGCGAACGAACCATCGGCCGTCAATCCTCTTTCGCTCCGTTACCGGTCCATGGCGCAACAGGTTGTCGATCTTGCGCTCGAGCTCCGCGTTGCGAGCGGGCTTCGAGCACCTTCAACGAAATCGGCTAACTAAATCCATCGTCGCACGCGCCCGGCATAATCCAGATAGGTCTCCCCGAATCGCGCTTGTAGATGCCTTTCCTCCCACTCGGTGGCGAGCTTTTGCACTGTGAATGCGGCGAGGATCGCAAGGAGCAAAAACCACACAATGCCCGAGACCAGCCCAATCCCCAGTACAAGCATCGTGCCGGCGAGGTAGAGCGGGTTGCGCGTAAAGGAGAAGGGGCCGTCCGTGACGAGGTGACCCGTACCGCGATCCGGTTGTCCGGGTCCACCGGATCGATTTCGTTTCGGCGTCATTCCGCGCGTTAAGGCAGATTCGGGTCATTTTCGACCCAGTCAGCTGGCCTTATCTGCTAGCCTCCTTTCGCTTCACCCTGAACAGCTGACGTTTGCCGCCGTACGCATAAACTCTACTTTTTGAAAAGATGTTTCGCCTGCAAGGCCGTAACGGCAGAAGAGTAGCCGACGTGCAAAAAAGGTCGTCTTCTGTAGCCGGTGGGGCGCTTAGGACAGGGCTCGGCTTTTTTCGTCCTTCCATTTGATCGAGCAGCCAATAGACGCCTTTTGGTCAGCCGGCGCCATACCGGTGGTCGCAATCGCACGCATGGCCTCGACAAGCTCTCGCGGCGCCCCCGCGCGAGGCGGAGTCGTGCGGCCTTCGTCGAGCCGGCCGCGATACTTGAGCTTCCGGTCGGCATTGTAACCGAAGAAGTCCGGCGTACAGACCGCTCCATACGCTCGAGCGACTGTCTGGGTCTCGTCGTGGAGATATGGAAACGGGAAATCATGAGCTTTCGCGAAGCGCTTCATATTCTCAAATGAGTCTTCGGGATAGCTCGCCGCATCGTTCGAGCAAATAGCTGCAAAGCCGACGCCCTCCGACATCAGCACGCGGGCGTCCGAAACCATGCGGTCGATCATCGCTTTAACATAGGGACAATGGTTACAGATGAAGACGACGACCGTGCCTTTTTCGCCCGCAACGTCGTCCCGTGCGTAAGTCTTGCCATCGGTGGCCGGAAGCCGGAACTCCGCCGCCGGCGTATCAGGAACGACTTGGGTCGCTGTTGTCGCCATATCGCACCTCCTTGTGCCAAAATCTATGCTGACGACGGCTTGCCGGGCACAGTTTCCAAACCCTGCTCGCGAGTCGCGTCACGTCAGCCATTTCCGGTCTACGCCCTGACAGCCGACGTGAAAAGAAGTGTTGAGGTTGGTCGGTCAGGGCACCAGGGCGGACGTTTCAGCTTGCCGCGATCCTGTGCGTCCAATCGGAGATTGTGCCGATCGCAAGCAGCATGTTGCCGACTTGACAGTCCCAGGGCGCTTTGCGGTCCGCGCGCGGGGGCACTTCATTTGAGTAGTAAGAGGAGCGATGCGGCGTTTGGACAGTGTTGCTGTCGGATTACATCGCTTGCGATGGAGCAAATTTGAGCGTTGAATTTTGCGGGTGGGTCAAGCGAGGCGAGTTTGGCTTGACGCTGGCGCAATTCTTGCGGGTCACCAAGCCACCTCCTGCCCGGCAAATTCCTCAGAGAGGAGTCACCATCATGTGCGCAGGCGATGATCAAGCGTGCCCGCAATTTGAGCTGCATCGACAGAAGCTCCTTGAGGACCTCGACCAAGAGCGGCGCGCATTCCTTAAGAGCGCATTCGTCGCGGGCGGTGGTGCGGCAGCGTGGGCTGCAAGCGGCACGCTGGCCACTCCGGCGTCGGCGCAGACTAAGCCCGGCCAGCCGACCTACCACTACTTGCCGGCCAACTCGGACACGGTGCATTGGGGCTATTTCAGCAAGCTACTAAAGCCTCAGCTCGAAGTGGATTCGGGCGACTACATCACCATTGAGGCCGTGACCCACCACGCCGGCGACGACGTCGAACGTATGGTCAAAGGCGATCCGGGTATTGAGAGTATTTATCTTTGGACCAAGGATAAGAAAGGCGTCAATCGCCGTGGCGCCGGCCCGATCGACGGCAAGCAGCTCGGGCGCGGCGCAGGCGAAGGCTTCGGCGTGCATATCTTGACCGGTCCAGTTTTTGTTCGCGGCGCCGAGCCGGGCGATATCATTGAAGTCCGCATCATGGATGTAAACCCCCGGCCCTGCGCCAATCCGGCGTACCCGGGCAAGTCATTCGGCAGCAACGCGGCGGCTTGGTGGGGCTTTCATTACAATGATCTGCTCACTGACCCGAAGCCGCGCGAGGTGTGCACGATCTACGAGATCGACACCAGCGGGCAGCAAAACTGGGCGCACGCGGTCTACAACTTCCGCTGGGTGCCTCAAACCGATCCGTATGGTGTCGTGCACAAGATCATCGACTATCCCGGCGTGCCGGTCGACCATTCGATCGTGCAAGAGAACCACAACATCCTCAAAAACGTCCGCATCCCGATCCGACCGCATTTTGGAGTCATGGGCCTGGCGCCAAAAGAAGCCGACATCGTCGATTCTATTCCGCCGAGCTATTTCGGCGGCAACATCGATAATTGGCGTATCGGCAAGGGCGCGACCTTGTACTATCCGGTTGCAGTGCCAGGCGGCTTGTTCTCAGTCGGCGACTCGCACGCCGCGCAAGGCGATTCTGAATTGTGCGGCACCGCCATCGAAATGTCGCTGACCGGGACCTTCCAGCTTATCCTGCACAAGCAGAATTCACTGAGCGGTGCGCTCGCCGGGCTGAATTACCCGCTGCTTGAGACGCAGGACGAATGGGTCCTGCACGGATTTAGCTTCCCCAATTATCTCGCGGAGCTCGGCGCTACGGCGCAGCAGGACATCTACAAGAAATCCTCGATCGATCTCGCGCTAAGGGATGCGTTTCGCAAAATGCGTAGCTTCCTGATCACGACCAAGGGACTGAGCGAGGACGAGGCGATTTCGCTCATGTCCATTGGAGTCGACTTCGGCGTCACGCAGGTGGTCGATGGCAATTGGGGCATCCACGCGATCATCAAGAAGAACCTGTTTGCCGGTATAGCGACGGCTTGAAGCTCCAGGACCCGTGAAGCGACGGGAATGTTAGAATCGGACCAGCAATAGCCCTCGGGCGACGCGCAATGTCCGAGGGGATCATTCGCGTCGTTTTGGCCACACGTCGACCATTTCCGATCTACCCCTCACGGCCGACATGTGGACGATCGCTGGATTTCGTCGGTATGGGCCAGGACCTGGCTCATGACCCGCAGCAAACGACATTCGTCATCCGATCACCTCGTCGGCGCGGGCAAGCAACGTGGGTTGCACCGTCAGGCCCAGCGCCTTTGCGGCGTGATTTTGAGTGCTCGGTCCCAATTTCAGATATAAGATTCAATCGGAGGGTGTCGGTCGAGGAGTCTGGAAGACGAGCCGCGGGCAGGACAGTGGAGCCTGTGTGCATGACCGAGATCGAGCGGTCGGTGCTGACCGCGATGTTCAACCGCGTGGTCTATCCCGAGGACCTGCGCGATGCCGCCGGGTCGACGCTGCCGAGAAGGACCTTCAGCATCCGCTTGTCGCGCTCGGCCGCGCGGTGTCCGCGGTGTCGAGGAGCGCGGTATCTGATCGGGGGAGATTTCACGGCGTCGCCGACCTCAACGTCGCCGCCATCCTGTCCTGAGCCTGGCCGGCGCGGACGGATTTCGGCCCGTTCCCGAAAGCCGCAACTGGCTCTCGCGGCGCCGGCTCGGGCCGCGCGTGAATTGCAACGGTAGGAGGACATCATGAGACGACGCCGCGTGTTGCAACTCGGGCTCGGCGGGATCGCTGCGCTCGGCGCCCTTCCCCTGATCGGAGCACAAAGGGCGATGGCTGCTGATGGCCCCGAAACCTTCGTCTACGTCTCGAACGCCGGCACCAAGGACATCTCTGTCCTCGGCATGAACCGCGACACCGGTGAGCTCACCATGATCGAGAAGGCGCCAGTGCCGGGCGCGGAGAAGACCTCGCTAGTCAGCCTGCCGATGGCGCTGGCCCCAAACAAGCGCTTCATTTACGCGCAACTGCGCAGCGAGCCGTATCCGGTCTCGACGTTCTCCATCGACCACCCCACCGGGAAGCTCACCCATCTCGACGCGACGCCGCTGGTCGATCAGATGGCCTACATAAACGTCGATAAGACTGGCAAATACCTGCTCGGCGCGTCCTATGCCGGCGCCAAAGTGGCAGTCTATCCGATCGACGCGCGCTATATCGTAGAAGACAAGGCGACGCAAATCATCGACACCAAGCCGAAGGCCCATTGCGTCTTCATCGACGCCAGCAACAAGCATGCCTATGTGCCGGTGCTCGGCGCCGATTACGTCATGCAGTTCAAGTTCGATGCCCGCACCGGCATGCTGACGCCCAACGATCCGCCCACGGTCGCCACCAAGGCCGGCGCCGGCCCGCGCCATTTCATCATCCACCCGAACGGCAAATGGGGTTATCTCATCACCGAGACGACCGCGACGATCGGCACCTATTCGATCGACGAGGACAAGGGTACCCTTACCGAGGTGGCATTCGTCGACACCGGCGATTACAACCAAAAAGATTCGGCCTTCGCATCCGACATCCATATCACGCCGAACGAAAACTTCCTTTACGGCGCCGTGCGCACGACCAGCATGCTGCATGGGTACAAGATCGATCCCGAGAAGGGCACGCTGACCGGGATCGGCAAATGGCCGACCGAGAAGACCCCGCGCGGCTTCAACATTGATCCGCGCGGCAAGTTCTTGCTGGCCGTGGGGATGGATTCAGCGAGCCTGACCGTCCATGCGATCGACCAGAAGAGCGGCGAGCTGAACAACGTCAAGCAATATCCAATGGGCAAGCAGCCGAACTGGGTCGAGATCGTCGATAGGATCCACGACTAGCCGCCCCTCATACCGTAATGGCCGCGCTTAACCCGGCCAACCAACAGACCCCCGGGTCAAGCCCGGTCAAAAAAGTCCCTAGAACGGTCGCATCGCGGTGCGCAGTTACGCATATCATTTCCAGCGTAGCGCAAAATGCTTTACGATTGCGTTCGCGTTTTGAGGCGGGCAGATGAAGCTGAACAGCACCGTATTCGCTTTGCCTGCACCGTTGTAGCGGCGACCTTGACGATTGGGTCTACGGTCTGGAGCGCCGCGGCCGCACCTCCCGCTGCATCAACGAGCAGCACGTCAAGAGAGCCTAGCGCTTGCCACACACGAACCGCGCACCGGGCGGTTCCTCTACGCAGTCAATCAGGCGGCGGCGATACGGGGTTCCATATCGGTCTACGACATGGGTACCGAACATCGTCTAGTTAAGACCATCGAGACCGTTCGTGACGTGGACGACGTGAAGGGGGTCGCCGCTAGCTAGTTTCTGTCGCGAAACGCCCGGATTAAATGGTGGCGATCCAGGTTATCTCGATGGATTGGGCACAAAATGCCAATGGAGGCCAGCATCGGCGAGCCCCGGACGGGTCGATTTTCGAGCTTGGGCTCGGTGTTGGTTGGCAAACGTTCAGCTCGAGAACGTTGAGCCGCGGCCGTTCTGATCTGTCGGGAAGCTTGCGTATCGTCAAGCAGCTCTTCGTCGGCGAGGCGACCGCGTCGTCAGTAGCGCCGCGATTCTCATGAGGTTGTTGGCGAGCACAGCGGCGCCGACCCACAATTCGAAGCGGTCGTGTCCTTCGGCGAGACAGCGCTTCATGCCCCGGCCTCGGAACAGCACCGAGATGCGTCCTTCGATGCCGGCGCGAAAGCGCTGACCATCCTTGAAGACCGCGCTCTTCTCGTAGGCTTCGCGTCGTCCCGTCCTCTTGCCGCCACGCTGCGGAATGCACACCACCTTGACGCCGGCATGCTTGCACGAGGCAAGGTTCTGCTCGCTGAAGAAGCCGCGATCCGAGCCATACAGCTGCGGGGCGCGGCCAAAGGCTTGCCTGTGGCGCTGGAGAGAAGATGCCACGTGAACTTCGTCGGGCGGATTGCCTTTCAGCACCTCATATTGCGTGATCAGGCCGGCTGCGCTTTCGGCGAGGAAGACTTTGTGGCCGAACTCGACCGGCGTGCGCACCTTGCCGCGCTTAATCAGGTCGGTATGAGGCTCGAAGATGGAATAGATCTTCTCGTCGGTAGCGAGCTGCTCGCCAAAGAGCACGCGACGGCGTGCCTGATCGATGACACGATCTCCCAGGTGGCAAAAGTGCTCGATCTGCCCGCGCAGGTCCTCGATGGCCATGTCGGTGAACACGTCCTTGCCGCGGATCGTGCGGGTTCTCTCGAGCCCCGCGCGGGCGTTTCCTACGACCTCCTCGGCGATGTCGATGAGCATCCGGTATGTGCGGGCCTGCTGCTCGTGACGCTGCCTCGTCGTCATGCGCTGGATCTCGTACATCCGCCGCCGCGCGGCGCGCGGGCGGTCGCAAAAGCCTTTGATTCTTCGCAATTCCAGCGCTTTGGCCAGACGGCGGACCAGGCGTGTGACGACGCGGACCACATCCCATAGCAACGTGTTGTCGGTTGGATGATGAATGTCGGTCTGCACCACCGTCGTGTCGACCCGCAACTTAGCGCCGTCCTCCAATCCGAGCTCGACCGCTGCCCGAACCACCAAATCGTTGACCGCTCTCAGCGTTTGTGGGGTCAGACGGATGAAGCCACGCTGAAAGGCGTCATGCTTCGGCACCGGCGCGCAGTAGAAGTCGGTGAACTGACGAAGCGTCAATCCATCTGCGATGCGTTCACGCAACTCGCGATAGTCCCAGTTCTTGAGCCGCATCAGAACCAGCGAGCGCAGAACCTGCGTCGCCGTCAATCCGTGACGACCGCTATCGGGCTGCTTCAGGCCACGCACCAAGTCCCGCCGGACGCGCTCGATGACGTCCCGCTGGTCGTCGAGAAAGCCGGATATCGCCTCCAGCGGCGGCTCCAGGCGAATGCCCTGATCGCGTTGCCGCATCAGCTCCCAATCGGCAAAGCTGATCTGTCGCGCCGTCGCTCTCACATCGCTCGGCTCTTCTTGCTTTTGGATGCTTCGGCGCGTTCTCGCTTCAGCGCTTTGATGTATCGCGGTGCCGCCTGGTGCAGCAGATCCTGCAGAGCGCGCCCGTTGTCCAGGCTGCGCTGAACCTCCGGCACAAGCTCTTCCGGCACGTAGACGGCAACGCGACGCCCGTTCGCGCGACCGTAGAGCACAAAACTTTGATGCTGTTCGCCAGACCGGCACGCCGGGCAATTCTTGCGGATGCACCGGCTACGACGAAGGCTCAGCGAACCCAGAAGCGCAGGCCAGAGACTCGTCGATTCGCTTCGCAGCCAGCGCGCAACATCCGAAGGCGATTCCGAATCGACATGCGTCATATAAAGAATGTGATACTATGCACATGTACCGTGCAAGAAAAACGTGCGCGAAAATCGCGCGATACCCCATATTTTAAAGGGTGAAATGCGTTTCGCGACAGAAACTAGCTAGCGCGGCGACCGGCCGGCTCTACGTGGCCTACCGCACCCGCTCAGGAATCGGGATGATCTATTGCCTTAATCTCTACGATGACGTGGTGCTCTGGAATCGCGCCATCGATCCCGATGTCGATCGGCTGGCGGTTCATCCGGGCGGGCAGCTCTTGTACGTTCCGACCTGGGAAGGCCGCTCGGCCGACTTTCTCAACGTTGTCGATGCCAGCACGGGCGATGTCATCCGCAAGGTGCATTTCTCTAGTCGATTGCACGATACCCTGTTCCCGCTGTCTGGGCCGCTCTTTCAGGAGACCAAGGCCGATGACGGAAGCGGGAAATACCTCTATTTGATCGATCCGCAGAGCTACACGGTCTCCCGCGTCGGCCCTTACGCTGGCATTCTCGGGCCCTACGCGGTCGATGGCATGAGCCGCTACGTGGTGAACAACGTGACCGGCCTGTGGGGGATGCAGGTTGCGGAGCTCAAGAGCGGCCGCATCGTCACCGCCAGCCTTGCGGAGCATCCAGCCGGCGAAGCTGGGCTGCTGCACGGGATTGGATGGACACCCGACGAGCGCGAGGTGTGGCAGAGTAGCAGTGCGGACGATCCGCACATCTATGTGTGGAGCATGCGCGATCCGATGGCCCCGGTATTGACCGAGCGGGTCAGGATGAAAAGTCGCCACGGGGCGCATTGGGTGACCTTCGACATCGAAGGCGACTACGCCTATGTCGCGCCCAACAAGAATAGCGATGACGCCACCGAAATATTCGACGCTCACACCCACAAGTCCGTGGGCCTGATCGGCTCGTCGGAGGACATGATCGAGATCGATTTTGGCCACGGCAAGGTCAGCCGCGTCGGCGATCAATTTGGCATCGGACGGGTCGTCCGCGCCTCGACGAACTGATCGATACAGGATATCGCCCAGCGATCATCTCGATAGCACCCAGCCAAAATGTCGTCATAGCCGGAAACAAAGCGCACCCGCACGAGCCTCACTTCCGCAGATGGGTCATCAGGGTCTATCCAGCCTCTTCTGCGCCACGTCCGGTCCACCTGTGCCGGCATGTGGACGAAACGCTAAATCCCGCCGCTGTGGGCCCCAATAGGCGACATTGGCTCGCCTATTTCCTCCGGCGACCGGGCGCTGATGAATCCGATCACCAGCATTGCCAGCTGCTGCGCGCGCGCCGAGAGCGGCCACGCTGCCGCCGCACCGCCGAGTAGGGTGATGAACTAGCGTCGATGTGGTTGAACGAACGGCATCCGACCCTCAACGCAACCAGTCATCGAGCCGCAGCGAGATTAAGGCTGGCGAGCTGTTGCACGAGCCTTCGCGCTTATTCGTCTTCGTCGGGTTCTCTGACGACTGGCGGCTGGCGCTCGTCGTCCGGTTCGGTGTCGTTGTCTTCGTCCTCGTCATCATCATCATCGTCATCGTTGGGGTCTCGCGGCGGCATCGTGCTGCCCATGATGGTGACGAGTCCCCATTCGGCCGCGGAAACGTTCTCAGGGATGCGCTGGGTCATGGTCGGCTCCTTGCTGGAGGTTGCGACATTCATGCGCGTGTTATCGCGCGGGGCCAAGGTCCCGCAAAAGGGCGCCGACGCGATAAGGCGGCGCGGCGGGGGCCGCCGGGCGGATGGAAAGCTACTGATGTGCGCACATTCTTCTTTGGCCGCCTCGTGCTAATTGCAGACGGATGTGCCCGCGTTCCTCCCAGGCACCATGCAGGTCAGGTTGGTCACACTCGGAATAGCTCGCGCTGAGCACAACGAGTCCGCTTTACTTCGAGCCGCCGACATAAGGGCACGCTTCGAGGTAGTCTGCGTCGGGCCAAACCCGGCACGCGCGGCTGCGTCCTTAGACGACGATGTCAGCCCTTGTGCTCTCGACGATAGCCACGACCTCGGCCCGCTCGGTCGGAGGGACTGCGAACCTGTCGACCGTCGGCGCCACGTCGTCCATGAAAGCGTCCCGCTCGCCCTTCTCCGGATGTAGGGAGCTCTTTTGCGCTCGGTACTGCTCGATCAAGAGAGCGACGCCGTCTAATGTGAGCTGGTCGGTGATGCGCATGGACAGGCTTTGAGATGTGCGATCTTCGCGTCAAACTCAGCGCACTTCTCGCACATAGCGAAAACTCTCATTTGGAAGCGGTCCTTACCACTTCTCCTCTTGACGGAAGGGCTCGTAAGTCTTGCGGCCTATAAAAGCGTCGGGGATCGGCCGTCTTCGCAGAGTTTGGCTTTTCAGGATTACATCCATAGCCGTTCGATGGCCTTAAGGCTTTCAAGAACGGGGTCGTCCGGGCGAAACACGTCGCGCAGATTGTCCATGACCGTCTCGCAGGCGCGCGCCCTAAGCTCAGAGAGCTAATTAACATAAGCCAATTCGGTTCCGTTTCCCTTCATGTCCGCGCGGAAAAGGAGCCGCATCGCTAGACGGGCGTCCGTCTCGCCTGCCGCCGGACGGTGAATGTTCCCGCGATTAGGAACGGAACCACCTTTAAAGCCGTTAGAAGCTGTCATTCGAACGCGCCCTGGTCGGGTTGCTGCGCCCCCTAAGCCAAGCAGCACATGCGGGACCATATCCAGCAAACCGAAACTTTCGATAAACGCCTTGGAGAACGCGCTTATTGAAAGAAGCGCGAGGCACTCTGCCTGGTTGAGCGTGAGAGGCTCATCCGCCGAGCGCGGCAGGCTGAAACAGCGCTCCAAATAGCGGAATGGCTAAACTCGCGTGGGCGTCAGCCGCCAAAATAGTCAGCGCAGGTATAGCAACGATCCATCGGGTTGCCCTCGCGCTTCGCGCGATGTCAGCCTGCATTCACCGGGGCATTTTCGTCGAGTTCAAGATAGCTTTGATGCAGGCTAACCGGACACTTCATTCCATCGAATAATACACGGACCGTCAGCTTGCTCGCCTTGCCAGCGCCAACTACCCGTCCGGTCTTCGAGGGCGCCCTTCTTATGCGACGGGCGCCGAGTTCGCTAAGACGTACCTGATCGCCGATCCGGAGAATTGGTGCGTTCGTTCGCGATGGTCCGTGCCTCGCACAAAGGCTTCAATCCGAAAGCGAATAGCTTAAACGATTCGTGAGCTTCAGGGCTTCCAGCCCTTCGTAAATGGCACCGCGTGCCCGATCCTGTCATGCTGTTTCGGCACGACGTTCACAGATCCAGCCGCGCCGCAAACTTTGCATACCAGGGTCGGCGCCTCAGATCAGGCGGACAGCCGTTCAGGGCCTTTGGGGTGGACTCGCTACTTCTCTGACGTCGCCGGGTTTCATGCGTAAGTCTGCCACGTCCTTTGAACTCAGCTTGTTCTTTAACAGGCTGGCCGTCCAACCCTCGGGGATAACGTCAAGAACGCGGGCTACGGCCTTGTTGCGCGGCGTAGCCGCCAGCCAAACTCTCCGCTCGCCATCATCGGTGGTCACACGAACAAGCTGGATTTCCGAAGCATAGGTCTGGTCCATGACTGTGTATATGCAGATGGGAGTGATAAGTTTTCTTTTACCGTTGTTTTTGCGTGGGCGTGGCGAGGTTTGGCAGCGCGCCGCTTGGCCGCTTGCGCTGATCGATGGGCTTCTTTACGGGCGCGGCGATTAGTCCTTCCCGGATCGCTTGGTTGCGGGCGAGCTTGCGGGCACGGCGGATCGCTTCGCTCTTTTCCCTTGCCGCTTTTTCTGACGGTTTCTCATAGAAGCTTGCGCGTCGCATCTCTCTGAAAACGCCTTCGCGCTGCATCTTTCCTTTTAGGATGCGAAGCGCTTGATCGACATTATTGTCGCGAACGAAGACTTGCATGAAGCGCAACTCCTTGTCTGTTGCATCGACTTGTCGCCTGCAGGCGAATCGTTGTCTCACCTAAACCGTTTCGGCCGTCTGGCTTTCGCTGCGGGCGTCCCTGCCCGAATTTCAGTTCGGTTTGAGTCGGTCTCTTTCGCCAGTCTTAATGCCCTGAGGCGTTCCATTTTTTACGCACGGCGATGGCGTTGTTTTCGGCTTCTTGCATGGCCTTCGCCCCGTCCTCTTTCAGTAGACGGAGCCGGTTCGCTTTTGCGATCCCATCTGAAGATCGATCATCTGGAGCTGTCATCAGACCCGCAGATTCTCTGCGCTGCTCTTCCCGCGCTTTGTATCGACTTTGACTTCGTAGGAAACTTTTTGCCCCTCAGCCAAGCCGGATAACCCTGCGCGCTCGACTGCGCTGATATGAACGAAGACGTCGTTGCCGCCATCATCTGGAGCGATAAATCCGAAGCCTTTCTGGTCATTGAACCATTTTACGGTACCTGTCGGCATTAGATCATTTCCTCTAATCTGTTTCATGGGGGACTTAGTAATAGTCGCGAGCCTTCGGGTGCCGTACCAAAGTTCAACGTTGCACCCGCCAGCGAGGTCGCCGGCTCAACCAAGGCTGCGCTGGCTTCCTTGCAGAAGATGTCGTGGCGGGAAACAATTCTGTCGTCGGCGCCTAACGTATAGGTGTGAAATTCCATCATGGTCGTGCTTTCTGCGACAGGCGAAAGCACACTTGGTCTCTCAGCCACCGACGCCCGAGGCTCTTAGCCGGTGATGGATTGAGGGTACGCCAATCTGAGACCAAAGCGAAGCGAGTTTCTGGCGATAAACTCGCTCCGCGCAACACAGCCACGCCGTCGATAGCTGGGGTGCCGAGGAAAAGCCGTTTCAGCTTGGTAACAAGCATCTGTTCATGGTGATTACCTCGGCGGGCCATTATCTCTCGGGTGCGATCGAAGCATTGAAGGAAAAGGATCCGCATGCCAAGATAGCCATGGTCTATTCCGCTGATCCATTCTCGAAGAGCGTGCTCGCTGCGGCAAAGGAGCAGGCCGAGCTCGAAGTCGTCATGGACGAGTCGTATGCTCCCTCGACGACCGATTTCGGACCGGTCGTCAATAAGATCATTTCATCCAACGCTGATACCTTCATGGGCGGCGGCCATTATTCGGACGGCGCCACGCTGGCACGCCAGATGTACGACCAGAAAGCCAATCTGAAGTGGATATCGATCCTTGTGGCACTCGCAGACGACAAATTCGCTGAGCTCGGAGCCGCGGCCCTCGGCGTGACGGTGCCATCGCAATGGAGCTTCAGGTCAACTACAAGCCGCAATTCGCGCCTTCCTACCCACGCCAGGGCCGAGCGCGGGTTGGCCCTGGTTCCGGAAGGGCGGCAGTTGATCAGCACCATGACCGTCGATGAAAATCTCGAGCTTGGCGCCTTTTCAAGGCACGCAACTATGGCGTTCGCCTTCGAGACGTTTTTGCTCTGTTTTCCCGCCTTGGCGAGCGGCGGCGACAGATCGCCGGCACGCTGTCAGGCGGCGAGCAGCAGATGCTGGCCATTGCGCGCGGCCTGATGTCCGATCCGAGCATTCTGATTATCGATGAAATGTTCACTCGGGCCTGGCGCCAGTGCTCACCTATCAGCTCTTCCTCACGCTCAAGAAGTTGAGGCAAGCAGGATTGACCATCCTGTTGGTCGAGCAGAACGTGCACCTTGCCCTGGCCGTCAGCGACTATGCGTATGTTGGTCGCCGAGGGGCGGGTTTTCACTGAAGGGGCGCCCGGTCCGCTCGCAGCAATGCCGGAAATCCGGCGTGCGTATCTCGGCTTGTGACATCGCCAGCGGCGTCTCGCCGAAAGTCCAGGTGAGTTGAGTGCAGGGCGGCAAGCGAACAGCCGCGTACCCGGCACTCCACGAGGTCTGCTCGGGAAGCTCTTCTCGCTCCGGTTCGATCCTCACGCCCGAAAAAATGCGTCAGTAGAGCTGCCAAATCATTCAGTTCGCACCAGCACGTTGCTGTCGCCGCAATTGATTGAGCGGGTGGCGGAGGCGCTGTCATTTCTCCGGGGCTGATTTCGCAATGGGTCAATCTCGCCCTTCCGGCGGTATTTGCGATGTGTCCGCTTCACTGGATGGCCTGAGTGTTGCGTCGCCTTCCAGGGGCAGAATGCGGCGTTTGGCGGATGTACGACAGGATAAGCCGGATGTAGCCTGTGCACGTGGGGCCCCAATGTACGAGGAGAACCCCATGAAACCGCTCCTGTACACACGGCGTGCTTTGAACGCGGGGGCCGTTGCCCTGGCCGCGGTCGCCGCGTTTGGTAGATGCACCGCAGCATTAGCCGCCCAAAAGGTGGTCAAGATCGGCATTACCGTGCCCCTCACGGGTGCCGACGCGGAGGACGCTGCCCTGATCAAGAATGGGGCAATGATGGCGTTCGACGAGGCCAATGCCGATGGCGGAGTTGCGGGTTATAAGATTGTCCCGGTTATCTACGACAACGGTACGGCTACCGCCGGACAGTATGATCCCGCGCAGGCCGCCACCAATACGAAGAAGCTGATCGCCGACCCGCAGGTCGTCGCCAATGTCGGACCGCAAATGAGCGGCAGCGGCAAAGCGATGTCGCCGATCCTCAGCGAAGCGCAGATGGCGACGATAACGCCATCCTCGACCAACCCCGATATTACCGATCCGAAAATGGCCGGCCAATTCAGGCCCAAGCAAAAGGCCGTCTATTTCCGAACCGTGACGACGGACGCCTACCAGGGTCCGAATATGGCCAACTTCTATAAAGAAAAACTCCATGTGAAGACGGTATTCATCCTCGACGACTCCGGTGCTTACGGCGTCGGGCTCGCTAATGCGTTCGAAAATCAGGCGAAGAAGATCGGTATCGAGGTTCTCGGTCACGACCAACTCGATCCCAAGGAAGCCGACTACACAACCGCCTTGACCAAGATTAAGGCCGTCAATCCCAACGCCATCTATTATGGCGGTGTGGCGCAAGCCGGCGTCAAGGTCGCCAAGCAGGCCTATGAGACCCTTCCGAAGATGATCAAGGGAGGCGGTGACGGCGTGGCCGGCGGTAGTTTCCTCAAGGGCGGCAGCTTCCCTGCGATTGAAGGCTGGTATGCGACAAACGCCGGCCCGCACCTGACGGAAAGCCCGGTCGCGGCCAATTTCGTGAAGGCCTTCCAGGAGAAGTATCACGGCACCCCGGACGACTATTCGATAACCGCCTATGATGCCGCGAAGGTCATTCTCGCTGCCGTCGCGGAAGTAGCAAAAAGCGGCAAGGAAATGAGCCGCGCCCATATCCGCGACGCGATTCAGGCGTCGCACGTCAACACGCTGCAGGGAGTCGTTGCTTTCGACCAGAATGGCGACATTCTCGACCGCACGGTCAGTGTCTTCCAGTACCGCCACGATGACAAATACCCTGCGGACGACATCACGCACCAGTTGAAGTATCTCGAAGCAGCGCCGCAGTCGTGAACTCTCTGCTCGTGATGCCGTATCGAGAGAACCGGCAATGAGTCATTGGGATGTCCTGCTCCAACAGGTGATCAACGGTGTAAGCCTCGGCGCGATGTATGCGCTGCTCGCGCTAGGCTTCACCATGGTCTACGGCATCATCGAACTGATCAACTTCGCGCATTTCAACGTCTTCATGGTAGGCTCGTTTCTGGCCATGTGGGCGCTGGAGGCGATGGGCGTTTACGGTCAGGCGCACGTTCTCCACGGACTGCCGTTGGCCGGCATCCTTGTCGCTGCGTTCATCATAGCCATGCTGGGGGCGGGCATTCTCGGCGTCGCAATCGAACGGTTCGCGTTACGGCCTCTGCGCGGTGTACCGGGCACCGCGCCGATGATCACCACGATCGGCATGTCCTACATCTTGTACAACATCATTCTGCTGTCAGCCGGCGCCGACTCGAAGAACTACTCCAACCCGATGCCTAATACCGCCTGGAGTTTTGGTGGCGTCACCCTGCACCTGCGCGAGGTGCTCCTGTGGGCCATCTCGTTCTTGCTCATGGTGGCGCTCAACTATTTCGTCCGACGGACGAAAATGGGCAAGGCGATGCAGGCGATGGCGCAGGATCAGGAGGCGGCCCGCATGGTCGGCATCGACGTCGACCGCGTGGTGGTCATCACCTTCTTTCTAGGATCTGCTCTCGCCGGCGCGGCGGGGCTGATCTTCGGGCTCTACTACAATTATACGAGCTACCTGATCGGCTACACCACCGGCCTACGGGCCTTTACTGCGGCGGTTCTCGGTGGGATCGGCAACATACCGGGGGCGATGCTCGGAGGGGTGCTGATCGGGCTCATCGAATCGCTGGGCGGCCAGTACATCGCCGTGCGTTGGACCGATGTGATCATCTTTTCGCTTTTGGTGATGGTGCTCGTCTTACGACCGACAGGGCTGCTCGGCCGCGCGGCTCCGACGCAATCTTAAGGGCTAGTTACGTGTCAGAGTCAGAGGCGAAACCCACGCAAGAGGCAGCGCCCCCAGCGGTGGCGCGCTCACACGGCTGGATTGCCGCAATCCGGAATCGCGCGCGCAGCGAGCGGCTCCGTCCGTATCTGCTCGTTATCATCCTCATGGCGGCGCTTGCCTTCCCCTATCTGGATGGCAATGAGGGCGATATCGATGCGGCGGCGAACGCGTTCGCCTTTGTCATGCTGGCGCTCGGGCTCAACATTGTCGTCGGTTTTGCCGGCCTCCTCGATCTCGGTTATGCCGCGTTTTTCGCCATCGGCGCCTACACTTATGGCGCGCTGTCGTCTTATCAGATCCAGCCGCAGTGGGGCAGCTTCTGGGAGCCTTTCCAGTGGCTTGGCCTGGTCGAGCACCTTGAGGTTGGGGGCGGCATTGGCACCGTCCATTTTGACGTATCGTTCTGGCTGATGTTGCCGGTTGCGGCTGTGGTCGCTGCCTTCTTCGGAGTATTGTTCGGCGCGCCGACGCTGAGGCTCAAGGGGGATTATCTGGCCATCGTGACGCTGGGCTTCGGCGAGATCGTGCCGATCGTAGCGCGCAACACGCCCTCGATCACCAATGGCGCGCAAGGCCTCAACGGCGTCACGACGCCGAAGTTCTTCGGCTACGAGTTTGGTGTGATGTCCACGCCTTACTACTACCTCGGGCTTTCCCTGATCGTCCTGCTGATCTTGATCAGCGCACGGCTGAAGCACTCGCGCATCGGCCGAGCCTGGCTTGCCATACGCGAGGACGAAATCGCAGCAGAGGCAATGGGGGTCAACAGTACCAAGCTCAAGCTGCTCGCCTTTGCCATCGGTGCGAGCTTCGCCGGTATGACAGGAACCTTCTATGTGGCCAAACTGCAGACCGCTGCGCCCGAGATGTTCATGTTCCCAGTCTCGGTCATGATTCTGGTCATGATCGTCTTGGGCGGCATCGGCAGCGTTGCCGGCGTGGTGGTCGGCGCGCTCATCCTGCAGTTGCTGCAATCATGGTTCTTGCAGGACCTGACGCAGTGGATACACGCACTCGGTGATTTGACCGGCACGGCCTTTCTGCAAGAGCTCGATCTCGTGCAGTCGATCGAACTGATCTTCGGCATTATTCTCGTGGTGATGATGCTCTATCGCCGGCAGGGGCTCATCCCCGAACGCGCTACAGTGACAGCGCTGACCTATGAGCAGCAGGACGCAATGCCATCGCGAACCTCCGTCGCGATATCTGCCCCCCTTCATCGGCGGACGATTGATCCGGGCAGGCCGCTGCTCGAGATCAAAGGGTTGGCGAAGTCGTTCGGCGGCATCAAGGCCGTCAACCGCGTCGATCTCAATGTCATGCCCGGTTCGATTGTCGCCATGATCGGGCCGAACGGCTCCGGCAAGACGACGTTCTTCAATCTCATCACCGGCCTCATCGAACCCGATGGCGGCGAGGTGCTCCTGGCGGGTGAAAACGTTACCGGATCGAAGCCGCACCGGATTGTCGAGAAGGGTATTGCGCGTACCTTTCAGAACCTGCGCCTCTTCTCGAACATGACGCTGCTGGAGAACGCGCTGGTGGGAGCGCACACGCGCACCTCAACCGGGGCTGTCGGAGCAGTGCTGCGCCTTCCGCGCGTGAAGCGCGAAGAAGCGGCGGCACGCGCGCGTGCGCTCGAAATATTGGGCATTTTCGGCAACCGGTTGATGCCGCGCCTCCAGCACCTCGCCTTATCTCTGTCATACGCCAACCGTCGGCGGCTTGAGATCGCGCGGGCGCTGGTCACGGAGCCTGTGCTTCTTTTGCTCGACGAGCCGACGGCCGGCATGAATCCGACGGAGACGCTGGAACTGGCGGACCAGATCCGGCGTCTGCGCGAGCGAGGCGTGACGATCCTCCTGATCGAGCACAAACTCACTGTGGTCAACGAAATCGCTGACAAGGTAATCGTGCTCGATCACGGCGAGAAGATCGCCGAGGGCACGCCTAGACAAGTTCATTCGAACAAGGAGGTGCTGCGTGCCTATCTTGGACGAACAACAGACGCCGCCGCAGCGACCGCCGCCGCTTCTTGAGTTCAAGGACGTCAACACCTACTACGGCGAACTTCACGTCTTGAAGGGCGTCGATTACCAGGTTGGCGAAGGCGAGATCGTCTGTTTGCTCGGCGGCAATGCTTCCGGAAAATCCACGACCATGAAGACGATTCTCGGGATCGTGATGCCGAAGAGCGGCGCAGTCACCTATGAGGGCGCGCGCATCAACGACCTGCCGACTGCCGAGCGGGTGAAGCGGGGCATTGCGCCGGTGCCCGAGGCGCGGCGGCTGTTTCCCCGCATGACCGTACTTGAAAATCTGGAAATGGGCGCGTTCACGCGCAACGACGCGGCCGCGATCAAGGTCGACAAGGAACGTGTTTTCGCCCTGTTCCCGCGCATTAAGGAGCGTCTCAAGCAACAGGCTGGCACGCTGTCAGGCGGCGAGCAGCAGATGGTGGCCATAGGTCGTGCACTGATGGCGCGGCCGAAGCTCCTGTGCATGGACGAGCCATCCATGGGCCTGTCGCCGGCATTTGTCGAACGGGTGTTCGAAATCATTCAGGCGATCAATCGCCAAGGGACCAGCATCTTCATGGTCGAGCAGAATGCCAATATGGCTCTATCGATCGCCACCTACGGCTACGTGCTGCAGACCGGCCAGGTGGTGCTGCATGGCTCGGCCCAGAGCCTGCGGGGCAATGAAGTGGTCCAGCGGGCCTATCTTGGCGAAATGAAATCGTAGTCAATTTATCTTGGGGCTGCCAGGAGACAAACATGCTCCAGCATGCACCCCGTAAGGGCCCTCTGACCAATGCTTGAAGCTTAGAGCCGCTAGTCGGCAGCTTGCGTCGGGCGCGGGCGTGGTTCGCGAAAGGGTTTCGTTTGCCGCGGGCGCCCCATCAGAACTGGCTGGAATAGTAGCACGGCCGCCATGGCACATGGCAATGCCAGAGCCATCATCTTGCCCATGCTTGACATGCCCGGATAGCTCGATGCCCACATGCTTCCGAACGCGGCCGCATTGGTCATGGCCCTGAATACCACCATGTTCGCCCGCAAACATCGAACGGGTAGCGGCAGCAGCCGATCCGGCGTTCAGGGTCATGCACGAGCTTCTAGTCTAGTCCAGGGGCAGGCAGCAGGGCACCTCGCCACCGGAGACCCCGAGCGGGTTGGAATTGTCCTCTTCGCCACGATGCAGAGCATGGCGACGAATATCCCGAGGCCCTGGCCATCGCGCGCAAAGCGGGATGGCAGTTCGAGATCATGTCGACCTCGTTCTACCTGTCGCGTCGCTCGCTCAGGATAGCCGCTCGCTCGGAGATGCCGCGCTGGCAGGATCGGCTGTTTATCACGCTTGCCTCCGGGGCGAGCGATGCCACCGATTATTTCCGGATCCCGACCGGCCGTGTTGTCGAGATCGGTGCGCAGGTGGCGATCTAAGCTGCCCCAGGTCTGGTTTGGGGTCACGAGCGGCGGTCGGGCTTCGCGCTCGGCGGCTCCGGTCTACCCTTGACAGCCGTGCTGGCGGATGGTCAACCGTTTAGCTTGTACGAAGACGGTCGTTGAGGGCAGCCTGTCACGCCGGGCGGCCGTGACAGGAAGTCACCGGCTCCGGCGTCAAGTCTTACCGACGCGGTAAATGCGCCTCGCAGCCGCCGGTCCTGTGGAAGATCGCGGCGGGTGTATACACCTCGCGTCTACTTTGGCGCACGAGTGGGCCGTCTCGGAAAAGACGGGATTTTGCTCCGCGGACCTCATGGCGTGTCCGCTCGCGATAGGCAAGCAGCAAGACACGGCAATCGGGCTGTAGCCCGCGCCTCACTGGCCCGACGGCGTGCGCAGGCCGTGCCAGGCGTCGCGCACCTGATGATAATGCACCTCGGGCAGATAGTCGGGCGTGTTTAGCCCCAGCGTCTTGACGTCGAGGCGTCCCACCGCGGCGAGCAGGGTGTAGGACGCGATGACGCGGTCGCGGTGCGCACCAATCAGCCGCGCCTTGGCGTTAATCAGGTCCTGCTGCGAGTTCAAGACGTCGAGAGTGGTGCGTTGGCCGCCAGCCGCCTCTTTTTTCACGCCCTCCAACGCTACAGTCGCCGCCCGCACCTCGGACTGCGCGGCGGTCACCGCAATCTTTGCGCCCTCATTGGCCGTCCAGGCGCTGACCGTCGCCGTGCGTGTCTGATTGCGGACCTGATCGAGCACCAGGCGGCTTTGGGCGGCTACTTCCTTGGCTTGGCGGGTCTGCGAAGCCGCCGTGCCTCCATCATAGATCGGGGCGTCGACCTTGGCGACGATCGTGGCTTGATCGGTGCGGAGCGTGCTGAGCGTCGGGTCGTTCTCCACGTTGTGGCTGGCGCTTCCTTGCAGCGTGGCGGTCGGAAGCAGGCTGCTTTCAGCGACGCGGATCTGGGTCGACGCGACGTCGACGTCGAAGCTTGCCGCTGTAACCGCCGGATGTTCCTTGTTGGCCATTGCGATTGCATCCTCGCGCGTGCGCGGCAGATAGCGGTCTACGGGTTCGGCTGCTCTTAACTGCGAGGGCGGACTGCCGATTACTTGGGCATAGGTCGCTTGACTCACGGCGAGATTGACTTCGGCAGCATTGAGATCGGAACGGCCCCGGCTCAGCCGCGCCTCGGCCTGGGCGGTGTCGGTCGGCGTAACGTCGCCGGCGTTCAGTCGCCGTTGGGTGACGTCGAGTGTTTCCTGCAAAAATCGCACATTGTCCCGTTGCGCCTCGACTAGCGCTTGGTTGGCGAGCACGTTGGCATAGGCCGTCGCCGCGTCGAGCAGCACGCCCTGCCCGACATTGCGCAGCGCCTCGCGGCCCGACTGCACCTGCAGCTCGCCCACGCGCACGCTGTTGGCGGTCTTGAAGCCGTTGAACAGGACCTGAGTCACAGTGACCCCGATGGTCCACGGTTTTAGGGTTGCCGACTGGATGGTGTTGTCCGGCAAAAGGTTGCGGACCGCCTGCAGGCCCGCGCTCAGGCTCGCGACGATCTGCGGCCGGTAGCCCGCCAAGGCCTGCGGCACGTTCTCGTCGGTCGCACGCTGGCGGGCCCGCGCGGCATTGAGCTGCGGATTGGTTTGATATGCTTTGGCCAGAGCCTCGACCAGCGATTCGGCCCGACACGGGGTAGCGGTAAAGCCGAGGCACATTGCCATGCCGAGGCGGATGCCCAATCGTGGCATGCTCACTCTAACGTGGCTCAATCTAGCGGCATGTCCCACGATGTAATTCCGTGACTTCGGTAGTGCCCCCCCGCCGACGCCCTGCCTTCCTTTTTAGGGCCGGCACTTGCAACGGCGCGCCGCAAAACTGAATTCGATTCTTGGCTGTTGCGTTCGTCATAGACCAACGCCGCGCACAAATGTTGAATCGGCGCCACCATTCAAGGTTCCAATCTAGAGGGAAGAAATACATCGACGTTCGGCCGGCGCGAATGTGTCTGTCGCTATACGGCTGGAGATGCCGACCGTCGCCGACGTCCGGGGGTGGACCGCAACAGCCCTCAATTGCACTTGAGGCGCGCTTGCTCTTGGAAGGATCTTTCTACGCATAGAACAGAACCGGCTCTGGATTCTTGCTTGCAACTGTCGAATGCGCGATCTCCGCAGCATCATGCACGCGGTGCTCCAAAAGATATCCCGCTGAAAGGAGTTGGCTTCCATGAGCACGACTCGCGCCACCCGCAAAATCGTCACTGTCCTTATGCCCGCGATGATCGTGATCACATCATGTCCGGCCGTCGCCGGCGTGAAGCGGCTCGTGTCGATTCCTCAGCCCCTCTGGGGCGCGTGGGCACCAAACGCGGATGCCTGTAGCAACGCTACAGATGAATCGATCGTCGTCCTGTCAGCCAAGTCCTACAGAAGCTCGCGAACTTCATGCAACATTATCGATCTAAGCGAAACGCCTGGCACAAACGGCCCAGTTTATTCCGCTCGTTCGCGGTGCACCAAGCAAGGACAGACACAACCCACAATATCAAATCTGATTGTTCGCACAGAAGACTCGAATCGGATTTCAATCGGTTCTGATTTCACAACTCTGAAGATGCACCAAAAGTGTTCTGCAAATGAGCCAATCACCGAGCGAACCCGATAAGTGGATGGTAATCACCCAACTGCAAGCCGTTAGGCCGCTGGATATCGGTAGTTCAGGCGGCTCTTTCTCGA
The DNA here is from genome assembly GCF_029910095.1 of Bradyrhizobium sp. ISRA464. Classification (NCBI taxonomy): domain Bacteria; kingdom Pseudomonadati; phylum Pseudomonadota; class Alphaproteobacteria; order Hyphomicrobiales; family Nitrobacteraceae; genus Bradyrhizobium; species Bradyrhizobium sp. ISRA464. The sequence goes on from NZ_CP094526.1 coordinate 8,431,314, forward strand.
ATCCAAAGTATCAGGTGAAGAATGCGAAGCCTGCTGTTCCTGACGGTCGTACGTCATCACCCATCACGGGCGCCGTCGCTGTGTACGGCTCGTCGTCCTTGATCTGCACTGGGTCTTTTCGCTTCGCTCAATGGAGCCCGCTCAGGACGCGCCCCGATCACCTAGCATGTGACTTGAGAAACTGTGCAAACGCTTTCAACGTGACGTCTGAGACGTGATTGAGATCCTCAGAACACATCTATTGTTCTCAGCTGCGGCCAGTTTACCAGAGCCGTTCTAAGCCGACTCCAGGGCGCTATGAACTGCTAAAGAAGCGGCATAGGATGGCGATTATCACTTAATCGATCGCGTGGTCGTTGATTGCAATCACATCACCGGTGGAGGCATCACGGGCGGGCCCCGATTTTGGTCTGGAAGTCGCCCAGCAATCCGCGCGGAAGAGACCGCCCGGCCGATTCAGCCCCTCCTCAAATACAATCCAAAGTCGTCACTCGACGCCGGATCGTCGGGAGCCACCCGGCTGCACCTCGTCTCCCGCTCGCAGGGCCCGCAAGCGGGAGAGGGAGCGCACTTCTGTTGCGGCATTCGATGGTTGCACACAGCCGCCCGCTCTGCGCCGTCCGCAGATCACCGCGCCCGGCGCGAGAAGAAGGAGATCAGGACCGGCAGCGTCACCAAAATCACGAGCGGCGCCAGCATCATGCCGGTTACCACCACGATGGCGAGCGGCTTCTGCACCTGCGAGCCGATGCCTTGCGACAGCGCCGCCGGCAACAACCCGACGCCCGCCACCACGCAGGTCATCAGCACCGGCCGCAACTGCAGTTCGCCTGTGCGGATCACCGCGCTCATCCGGTCGTAGCCTTCCTCAATCAGCGTGTTGAACTGCGAGAGGATGATGATGCCGTCCATCACGGCGATGCCGAACAACGCGACGAAACCGATCGCGGCGGAGACGCTGAACGGAATGCCTGATGCCAGCAGCCCGAGCACGCCGCCGAAGATCGCCATCGGGATCACGCTCATGGCGAGCAGAATCTCGACGATCGATCCGAAATTGAACCAGAGCAGGATGGCGATCAGCGCGAGGCTGATCGGCACCACAATCGACAGGCGCTTGATCGCGTCCTGCAGGTTGCCGTATTCCCCCACCCATTCGAGCCGCGAGCCAGGCGGAAGCTGGACCTGGGCAGCGATCTTCTGCTGTGCCTCCTGGATCGCGCCGCCGAGGTCGCGCTCGCGCACCGAGAACTTGATCGGCAGATAGCGCTCCTGCTGCTCGCGGTAGATGAAGGCCGCGCCGGAGACAAGGTTAATGGAGGCGACCTCGCTCAGCGGGATTTGCGTGATGCCGCTCGGCCCGTTGACGCCGATCCTCAAGTTCTGGATCGCCTCCGCGCTCTTGCGATATTCCGGCGCCAGCCGAACGATGATCGGGAAATGCCGGTCGCTGCCGGGCTCGTAGACATCGCCGGCGCTGTCACCGCCGATCGCCACCTTGATAGTGGCGTTGATATCGCCGGGCGCAAGCCCGTAACGCGCAGCTTTGGCGCGGTCGATGTCGATCTGGATGGTGGGCTGCCCGAGCGAGGTGAAAACCGCAAGATCGGTGATGCCCTGCACGGTCGCAAGCACCGATTTGATCTTTTGCGCGGTCTCGGTCAGCGATTTGAGGTCGTTACCGAACAGCTTGATCGAGTTCTCACCCTTCACGCCGGATACCGCTTCGGACACGTTGTCTTGCAGATATTGCGAGAAGTTGAACTCGACGCCCGGAAAGCGGTCGTCCAATTGAGAGAGCAGCTCGGCGGTGAGCTCTTCCTTGTCGTGGGTGCCCGGCCATTCGCTCATCGGCTTCAGCGGCGCGAAGAATTCGGCGTTGAAAAATCCTGTCGCGTCGGTGCCATCGTCAGGGCGGCCGTGCTGCGAGACCACGGCTTCGACCTCGGGACGGCTGCGGATCAATTTCCGCATCTCGTTGACGTAAGTGTTGCCTTCCGCAAGCGAGATGGTCGGCGGCAGGGTCGCGCGAATCCAGAGATTGCCCTCCTCGAGCTTGGGCAAGAATTCCAGTCCCAGCGTACGGCCGAAGACAAATGTCATCGCGAAAAGCCCGATGGCACCGATCATCACCAGATTCCGGTTGCCGACGGCCCAGTTCAGCACGGGCACGTAGAGCCGATGCAGCAATGCCATCAACCGCGTTTCGGTTTCGTGCACGTGAGGCGGCAGGATGATCGCGCTCAACGCCGGCGTCACAGTGAAGGTCGCAAGCAGACCGCCGACCAACGCATAGGCATAGGTTCGCGCCATCGGTCCGAAGATGTTGCCCTCGACGCCGCTCAAGGTGAACAGTGGCAGAAACGCCGCAACGATGATGGTGGCGGCAAAGAAGATTGACCGGGATACGTCGGCGCCCGCACTGAGGATGGCATGGCGTTTCATGTCCATCGTCGTGTCGATCGAAAAATAACCTTCCTCGATCTCCGAGAGGGTCGAGGTTTCCGTCAGCCGCCGGAAGATTGCCTCTACCATGATCACGGTGGCGTCCACGATCAAGCCAAAATCGATGGCGCCGACCGACAGGAGGTTTGCGGACTCGCCGCGCAGCACCAGCACGATGACGGCGAAAAACAGCGCGAACGGGATAGTGGCGCCGACGATCAGCGCGCTTCGGAGATCCCCTAAGAAGATCCATTGCACCAGCACGATCAGGAGGATGCCGATCACCATGTTGTGCAGCACTGTCGAGGTGGTGAGATCGATCAGGTCCTTGCGGTCGTAGATCCGCTCGATATGCACGCCCGGCGGCAGGATGCTGGAGTTGTTGATTTTTGCGACCATCTGCTCGACTCGCGCGATGGTCGGTGTGCTCTGCTCGCCGCGCCGCATCAGCACTATGCCTTGGACGATGTCATCGTCGTCATCGAGGCCGGCGATGCCGAGCCGCGGCTTCTCGCCGACGGTGACGGTCGCGACATCCTTGACTAGCACGGGATTGCCGCCGCTCTGCGAGATCATGGTCTTGGCAAGATCGTCCATGGAGCGGATCAGGCCGACGCCGCGTACCACGGCGGACTGCGACCCGATATTGATGGTGTTGCCGCCGACATTGATGTTGGAATTGCTCACCGCCTGCAGCATCTGCGGCAGCGTCAGCCCGTTGGCGACCAGCTTGTTGAAGTCGACCTGCAGCTCGAAAGTTTTGGTCTTGCCGCCCCAGCCGGTGACGTCAATCACGCCGGGCACCGCGCGAAAACGGCGCTGGAGAATCCAGTCTTGGATCGTCTTGAGGTCGAGTACGCTGTAGTTCGGCGGCCCGACCAGCCGATAGCGGTAGATTTCGCCGATCGGGCTCGTGGGAGAGATCTGCGGCTGCACATTGCCGGGCAGTGGCGCCAGCTGCGCCAGCCGATTCAAGACCTGCTGCAGCGCTTCATCGTAGGTGTAAGCGAAGGAGAACTGCAGCTTGACGTCCGACAAACCGTAGAGCGAGATGGTGCGGATCGTGGTCACGTTCCTTATGCCCGCGACCTGGGTCTCGATCGGAATCGTGATGTAGCGCTCGATCTCTTCCGCCGATAGTCCCGAGCTCTGGGTCACGATGTCGACCATCGGCGGCGTCGGATCCGGATAGGCTTCGATGTTGAGCTGCCTGAACGCGATCAGGCCGCCGATCAATACGGCGACAAACATGCCAACCATCAGGTAGCGGCGGTTGACTGCAAGAGCGACGAGGCGATCCATTCAAATCAAACCTTCTTTGCTACCAGACGTCGCAGAAGATCCAGCAGCCGGGAATCTGGCGCATGAACTCGACGTCAGAAAAGAGGATAAGAATCAGATCGATGGAGCCATGGCTTATCACTTGATCGGCCACGCTGATGTCTTCGCTGCGGGCACAGCGTGTCATCGGAAGTTCCCGCCCACTCATGCGCTTTGCCTTCTACGCGAGAGGCGAATGATTCGCGCACTATGCTTCGACCGACAATGCTCGAATGCGCGGCATCGCCAACATCTTACAAGAGTTTCGCCAGCAGCGCATTGGCCTTTGAGAGGCTTCGGACCGAACAGCTCACGGCCTCGTCGTGCTTACGCACACAGTTCCAGATCGAGATGCCGGCGCTCTAAATCGGCGGTCACACTGCAAACATCTCTTGTTGCCTATCGCGTCGATATCGGCATGTCGGCCCTTGCGCGGCTCTTAGCGCAGAGCGGACCTCCATTGCGGCGCAATATCTGCGTTGGACCAAGGGACCAAACCACTCGCCCGGCAGGACGCCGCGGCAGACGGCTTAGCCTACATCCGGTTGGGAGCGTCTTGTCCAAAGATGAGGGGGCACCGACCTCCCATCAGGTCGCCACTGTGCGCCAGTCGAATTGCCGCGCGCCGATCAGGCGCGCGGCCGAAATTTTGGAACCGGGGCCGCTCGCGCGGCCCCGGCTTAAGCCTCATTCTGCGGCCTGCGAATACTCGTCGCTGTCCTGTACTTCGGTCGAAGCATCATCCCGATCCTGCGGCTTGGCTGTCTTCAGCAACGAGGGCAGCCAGCCAGTTGCTGCCAGCAGCTGTTCGGCGGCTTCTGCCATGTCGATCTTCTTCATATCGACCATCCGCTCGGCAGCCTCGCCGCTCACGCCTTCGCAAACTGCCTCCAGAATGCGGGCCTTGGTGACGCGGCCAAGGTAGCTGCGCACGGTCGGCCGCCAATAACCGGTCATGTCGAGAGAAACGGCTTCCGTCAGCCGTTCGGCTGTTGCCAGCGCTCGCGGCCGCCGCTCCCACGGCAGTTTCACCACATTGACGGTCAATGCGGCACAATGCGCAAACAAGGCCGTGCGGCTATCGTGGTCGAGTTCGACCACGAAAGTCCAAAGGCAAGTAGCGTCCCGGGGCATCTGCCTTGCCCAATTGGCGTGACGATCCGCCCAGGCCTTGCCGGCCGGTGTATCCTCGATGCCGTCCGCATGCCCAGCCAAACCCGTCTTGACCGGCTGGATACCGACGACATGCGCATCGGCACCGAGATAGAAGATTTGCGCCGCGAGCGCATGCGTGACTGCCACGATTGCCGTTTCGGGCTGTTCGCTCAAATTGTCATTCGGCCTGCAATATTGGCTCTGACTCACTTTTGATGCAGTTTGGGGGATGTCTGGCGTTTTGATTGGGGGAGAATCAGCGCCATGCAGCAAGCGCTCCACCGCTCCAGTCTGGTGCCGCGTGGGTTTGTTGTAGAGAGTGCGTGCTACGAGGGTGAGAAGGCCGTCATCACGGTTCGGGCGTCGGGAAGTGTCGGCGTGTGTCCATCGTGCGGGACAGTTTCGCGGCGTATCCATAGCCGATATCGGCGACGCGTGATCGATCTGCCGCTGTCCGGGCGGGTCGTAGAGCTCCTGGTGATCGCCCGCCGCTTCCGCTGCGACGCCGTCCTGTGCGGACGCCAGATCTTCACGGAGCGTTTCGCCGACGGGATATTGGCTCCATCGGCGCGACGCACGGCGCGGCTGGACTCTATCGTCCATCACCTCGGTCTGGCGCTTGGCGGTCGACCGGCAGCGGGCTTCGCAAAACGGCTGATGCTGCCTGTGAGCAAGGACACGCTTCTGCGCGTGGTCCGACGCCGCAGCCGTTCGCCGGCTGACCCTCTCAAGGTTATCGGCATCGATGACTGGGCCTGGCGGCGCAATCACCGATACGCCAGCATCATCTGCAACTTGGAAAGGCGCCGGGTCGTCACCCTGCTGCCGGATCGTGAGCCCGCGACCGCCCAAGCCTGGCTGGCTGCTTATCCCACGATCTCGGTCGTCGCCCGCGATCGTGGCGGGGGATATGGCGAAGCGGCAGCAAAGGCCCTGCCGCACGCGGTGCAGGTCGCCGACCGTTGGCATTTGATGGAGAACGCCAGTCGAGCCTTCCTTGACGCTGTCCGCAAATCGATGCGCCAGATACGCACCGTCATCGGCGCGACCACGATCGATCCCGAGCTGCTAACAGCCGCCGAGCGCCTCCAGTATGAGGGCTATCTGCGCCGCGAAGAGACCAATGCGGCCATCCTGGCTCTGTCGAAGAGCGGCATACCCATCAAGCAGATCGTGCGCCAGACTGGCCATAGCAGGAAGCTGGTACGGCAGGTGATCCGTGGCGAACGGAACGATGTCTTCCGGACCCGGCAAAGTTCGCTGGACTTGCATTTACCATGGCTCGACGATCAGTGGGCGTCCGGCTGTCGCAACGATGAAATAGCAGACTGCGAAGAAGGCGCTGCTGGCGACGAGGCTCCAGATCGCGGCTTCTGTCCCGATCATGAGGTCGATCGCAAGGGTCATGATCGTGAAGACAAAAACGGTAAACTCGCAAGCGAACAGCAGCCGCGGACGCCGCTTAACGACCAAGATGTCGTACTGAGCGGCTACCGCGAGGGTCAGTGCATGTGCGATCGCGATCGGCGCCGTAGGTCTGAATTTGACAGATCACCCCATGGGTTTTGTCGCGAAAATAACAGGAAACGGGAGCAGCAGCAGCTTTAGAGCCTTGGCGGCAAGCAGCTGCGACTTGCATCCCCTCGAACCAATGCTGAAGGTTCGGGATTCCCAAACGGGGCTTTGGGCGGCATTTTACCTTCGACCAACAGCCAGCGCGGAGATCAGATCAGATCCTCTTGCTGAATCTTTCAAGGCATCGGAGATCGTGCCGTTTCGCCTCGCCGTCGCGCGGAAGTTGATGGCGGGATCTGCGCAGTCTCGGAAGCCAGATTTTAGGTCGGTTCACACCTTTGCCCAGCGCATGGGTGGGCCGCACGCTTATATACTGGTTATTAGTGAGCAGGAGGCCGTCGGCCAAGGACGCGTCGGTCAGAATGAAATCGGGAAAATCGTGCTCGAATGGAACATCTCTGATGCCGTTGTTTCCTCGATTAATCGTTCTCTTGATCGCCTTGCGAGCTGGCTGGGTGGATCGCTAACTCGCGCCGATGGCGATCTACGCACACGGCTCTGGTCTGCAGCGCATCACAGCGGTGGCTGCCGTATTGCGGACGCCCCGAATCACGGCGTTGTCGATCGCAATTTGCGTGTGCACGGCACTAATAGGATCTATGTGTGCGACGGCTCCGTTCTTCCTTCGACTGGAGCGTCAAATACGGGTCTGACTATCGGCTCACTGGCACTTCGACTGGCCGATCACATCTGTAAGACGGTCGTTCGTGAACCGGTCGGCTCTTCGAGCAGGTTGCCAAAAATTGCGGTCTCCGGAGCAGGCGGGCACGTAGGCCGCATCCTCATGCCTGCGTTGGTCCGCAGCGGATTTGCTCCGCAGCCAATCTCGCTTCGAAAGGAATTGGGCCAGCCGGAGTTAGGAAAATCCACTCTGTTTCTGCATCTTGCAAATGCGCACGGGTCTGTCGAAGAGAATATGAGGCTGCAGAAAAGGACGGCGGAGTTACTTGCTGCTGCAGAGGTTTCACACATCATCGTTTTGCAGAGCTTCGCAACCCTACAGGATCCGTCATCGGTGCCAGACTCTGCGGCTGCGAACTTTGGATTTGAACGCCTAACGTACCGCGATCCATACATTCTTGGTAAGCTCGCTGTGGAGCAGTTTTGGACCAATTGGCAGCGAGAGCGGCCTGATCGCGGAGTAGCTTTCGTCTACGTTCCCACAATCCTTGGGCCGCAATCAGCCTGGACAAGAGAAATCGCCAATTACTGCCAGGGTCGTCCAATCTGGGTTCCGGCCATGCCGCGCTTTTTCTCCCTAACGGACGAGAAATTAGCTGCATCGATCGTTCACCTCTGTGGTTCTCCGGTGCCAAGAGGCATAAGTCGGAGGATGCTGTTTGATCGGAGCGGGTCTCTAGCGGAAGCAGTTGCTTGGGATCGCGGCGCTGACGATGTTGTTGAAATAGCTTTTCCATCAGTAGCGCGGCTTGCCGTTTCGCTTGCAAGGTTTGCGTTATTTAACAAGGTCCTGAACAAGGCTTTGCAGATCACAAACAGATGCTTGCATTCACGATACGCGATATTACCGGTCTCGCCAAAGTATTATGGGATTTTTCAATTGCAGTCGCGGTTTGCGAGCATCTTTAACGAGCCAACGGCTGCCGAATTAAGCGATGCTCACGCTGACCATTTGGTTCCCTAATTATCCAGCAAAGGCCTCCGAAGAACGCGAGGCATTTGCCAAAGTATCATCATGGAGCGCCCGCTAAGAATGGTTGTTTCCCGACGCGCATTGTCGCGCCGCAGGACACGATAAAGCGTTGCTACGCCAACGACCGGCTCGGACTACTTCGTAATTCCGGTGGGGATGGCCTGTCCGCCGGGCACGCAAAGCGTTACTGACTATACTCCGATGCAGGACCGCCGCTGAAGCGGAGTGCGCCCGGATGTGGTTGAACACAGTCGTCCTCTACGCGGGCACTCGCCGACTGGATATCACATGCAGGCCTTTCAAGTGATCGAACGAATAGCGCCGGGACGGTTGCGTCGGAGCGCTCGCGAGCTGGCCGATGCGATGCTCGTGGGCCGACGGTCTCGCCGCCGTATTCCTGTCTCGCCGCAGCTTGTAAATCGTGATTACGAGCGGGGCCGATGGGATTATCTCAGACTGCTATTGGCCGCCCGGTTTTTGTCGAAGGGGAAAATCCATTCTCCTGCCGTAGTTCAAACGGTGGGTTTTGGACTGGAAAACTCGAAAATGCTTTATCCTTCAATAGGGGGTTGACTGACTCCCTCTCCTCTTCCACGGCTATGGAAAAGTTTTAAGACCCCCTCAAAGGGAGCCGGAAACGGGGTTGACCGTTCCTAACAGAGCGGCCGCCCCGTTCAAGTAAGACAGAGATTTCGGGCAAACGAATCCAGTCGTCGACTGTCGTCGTCAATGGCCACATTGGTCAGCTCCTCTTACCCTGATTCGCTGCTGCCATGCAGGAAGCTTGGCACAAGGGCTTTGGGGAGGAGACATCATGAAGCCGGGCGGGGCGATGTTGCCGAGAACGGTCTTAGCCGTCGGCCTCAGCTCCCGCCTTCGGTTTGCACTGATGCGCCGTTGGCGGAAGCACGCAGCGTGATCAACAGTGCTAAGGCCAAAACAGAACGCATCGCATTTGCTCCAGTCGACCGACCGCCGTTCTCACGTGATGCGCGGCCGCGCCGCCGCAATCTGTGGCGGCTTCACGATCGGCAAATTGGCGGCACCATGGGCGCACGTCCGAGAAAATCACCTTCGCCGAGATGCGATCGGCCGGCGTGCGCGGGGTGCTGGTCGATTGCTCCCATTATCGCGGCAGCCACTGGTCGCGTCTCGGCGCCGATCGGGGGTCCGATGACATGCGGCCCTCCGAAATCGAACCCGGATTCGTGTGCCAGCGGGACCGGCACGGCGCCGACGTCAGGCCCCATTGGTGCCGAACGCGCCAATCAAATTAGGACAGCGATGCTGGTCGGCTTCCCCCGGCAATTTGCCGCTAGGCTTAGGCTAACACGTCTTTGGAGTCCAGCATTCTTCCTCCTTCCTCAATGGGCGCCGCTTTCTCGGGCGATCCGCCAAGATTGGCAGCGGAAAGGCGACGTCATTTGCCCTAAGTTGTAGGCCGGTTTCCGACGGCTGGCAGAGAGCCTTTGAGGAGCCAATCCCTCTGCCGGTTGGTGGTCAGCTCCTCACGCTTCGCGATGCCGCCACCTGCATCACGAAGCTGTCGAAAGCCGAACATGACGCGGCGGAATGGCGCGATGCTATCGACGATGATGATGGGACGCCGTCCGTCAACCGGCGCTGCGGACCCGATCTTCCTCCTGCGTTTGATCCTTGCGCGGCAGTGCCAGCCGATTCCAGACGTCCACGAGCGCTGCAGCCAGCTGATCGACTAGGAGCCTGTCCAGTTAGCTCCGGGAAGGCGGGCTAATGATAGCGGCTCATGCGACCCTCGCCAGCTTGACGAGGTTGTGAGCGGTGCAGATCAGGGCCCATTCGGCCTTCACTTTGTCGATGCCGCGCAGCAGGAATTGCCTGAACCCTCTTGCCTGTTTGATCTGTCCGAAGACGGGTTCGACGATCTGCTTACGCAAGCGGTAGCGACTTCGGTAGCCGGCGCGCTTGAGCTTGGTGCTCATCCTGGCGATCAGCGATCCGGCTCTTGAAGCCGTTTTCGCAGTGGCGGACGGGGTGCCGTGCTTCTGCCTCCCGGTGGCGATGTAGCCCTCGATGCGCCGCCGCTTGATCGTGCGAAGATTGGCGGCGGAGCAGTAGCCGGCGTCGGCCGACACTTCGTCGGGATTGGTCCCCAAATTGGCCCTGATCCCGTCGAGCAACGGCGCCAGTTGCGCCTGATCGCTGGAGGAACCGGTCAGCGTCTGCGCCACGATGATCTGATGGGCACCATCGACCGCGGCCTGGGCGTTGTAGCCCTGGATGTAACCGTCCTTGGTCTTCAGGATGCGGCTCTCCGGGTCGGTGAAATTGCGTTGCGCCTTGCCGTCGGGCTCGGTTTTCGTCGGCGTCTTGCCGCTCTTCTTGCGGCCTTCGGCGACGCGACGCTCCTCGGCCTCGGCCCGCGCCTTGCTCTCCGCCTCGGCTGCAGCCTTGGCTTCGGCCTCCAGCGCGGCCTTGGCCTCGCGTATCTTCTCAAGCCGCTTCTGCTTGTCGGCCACCCAATCGGGCATTTCGTCGCCGCGCTGGTCGCCGTAGCGCTGGTCCTCCTCCGCATCGGCGGCCTCGGCGGCCTTGAGCCAGCGATCGACCTCCGCTTCAAGCTCCGCTTCCCGCTTCTTCATGCGATCGTAGCTCATCGCCTTGTGCTTGGACGCGTTCGCCTTGATCTTGGTGCCGTCGAGCGCAACGTGCCCGAGCTTCACCAACCCGGCCTTCTCGGCGAGCTTCAGCACCTGCACAAACAGGTCGGCCAGCGCCTTAAGGTGCCGCCGCCGGAACTCCGAGATCGTGCGGAAGTCCGGCGGGTCGCCGGCCACGATCATCATGAAATCCGCCCGCTCCACCGTCGCCTTGGCGATCCGCCGCGACGAGTAGATGCCGCTCGCATAGCCGTGCAGAAGCAGCGCCGTCATCATCCGCGGATCAAACGGCGGCTGACCCAGCCCACTCCGGTAGCTGCCGAGGAGCGCCGATAGATCAAGGCTTTCCCTGACCAGCGACACGATCAACCGCGAAACGTGATCTTGCGGCACATAATCCTGCACGCGCGGCGGCAGAAGCTGGGCCTCATCGATCTTCCAGGGGCGAAATTCCTTGCTCATCGCTATGTAAGGAATCAGACTCGCACCCTCTTGACCAGTCACTACTCAGACAGGCTCCTAGGCCTCGGATTTTGGTCGCGGCTGATGCGCCGAGGTTCAACGCTGAGAGAGCCCAACCCCCGGGCCGGGCTTTTGCAGCAGCTATCGGGGCATGCGCGGCTTGCCGCGCTAGAGGTTCGGCACCGCTTCCGACGCAATCGCCGTCAGCCCGCCGAAGCGGCGTTCGCGGCGATGGAAGGAGGCGAGCGCATCGGCGAGATCGTCTGCATCGAATTCGGGCCACATCCGCTCGGTGAAGTGCAACTCGGCATAGGCGCCCTCCCAGAGCAGGAAGTCCGACAGCCGCTTCTCGCCCGAGGTGCGGATGATCAGATCGACGTCGCGCAGGCCGGCCTCGCCGGTGATGAGATCGGCGAAAGTCTCGCGGCTGAGCTCGCCGACGCTGGCCGCGCGTACCGCCGCGTTCAGGATCGCATCGCGCGCCGAATAGTCGATCGCGATGCGCAGATGCAGCGTCGTGCCAGTGGCAGTCGCGGCCTCAGCGCGCGCGATGGCGCTGGCGATGCCGTCGGGCAGCCGGTCACGCCGACCGATCACGGTGAGGCGAACGCCGTTGCGCACCAGCGCTGCGACCTCGTTGGCGAGATAGAACCGCAGCAGCGCCATCAGCGCGGCGACTTCGGCCTTGGGACGGCGCCAATTGTCGCTCGAGAAGGCGTAGAGCGTCAGCGTTCCGACGCCCTGGTCCGGCGCGGTCTCGACCACGCGGCGGATGGCTTCCACCCCCGCCTCGTGTCCGCGCAGCCGCGACAGGCCGCGCCGCGTCGCCCAGCGGCCGTTGCCATCCATGATGATGCCGACATGCAGCCGGGCGGCTGGTTCCAGCTTGAGCGCGACGTTACTTTGCATCACAAAGTCTCCAGGCAAAAATGGGAATGGTCAGACCGTCTGGATACCGAGGCGACGAGGGGCGCCTTCGTCGGGACCCGCGGCTTTGGCGGCATCGCGCACCAGCTGTTCGAGCACGGCGAGATAGTCGAGGAAACGGCGGCGACCGGACTTGGTCAGGCGGCAGGTGGTGTGCGGGCGGTTGCCCTCATAGCCCTTGATGACGTCGACCAGGCCGGCCTCCTGCAGCACCTGCAGATGCCGGCTGAGATTGCCGTCGGTGAGGCGGCAAAGCTGCTTGAGATCGGCAAAGGCGAGCCCCTTCGGGTGCGCCATCAGCGAGGTCAGGAGGCCGAGCCGCGCCTTCTCGTGAATGACGCGGTCGAGGCCGTCATAGGCGAATGGCGCGCTGGCCGCGTCAGTCTTCGACATCAGTCTCTCCGGAGGCGAAATAAAGCAGCGCCGCGAGCACGAGCTGGCCGATTGCAAACGGCAGCCCCATCGTCCAGGGCGACAGCGCGTGGGTCTGACTTGCGATCAGAAGCACCGTGAAGCCCGACAGGAAATACCAGGCGCCGCCGAGCGCAATTGAGCGCGGCAGCGAACGAACCGAGGCGAACACGCCGAGACTGACGAGGACTTGCCACAGGCCGGGCAGCATCCACAGCGTCTCGGGCGCGAATTTCCATTGCAGGATCGCGAGCAGCACGCCGGCGATGGCAGCGGGAAGGAACTGCTCGATCGCCTGCTGGATCATCGCGTCCGCGAGGCCGGAGTGATGCCGCCGCGACCGCGCCTGCATCTCGATCCAGATCAGCACGGCAGAAACCAGCGCCGCGGCCGCCCAGCCGGCGAGGAACGTAATCGGATGCGAGGTGGGATCGTCGAGCCAGAGATGCTGGGCGAGTGCGGTGATGAGCGCAATACCGCTGGTGGCGGCAACAGTGGCGGGACCATAGCCGCGGAATGCAGTTCCCGCCGCAATCTGGCTACGAATCGCGAGGATATCTGCCAAGGCCTTGTCGAGGTCGCGCATCGGTTCACCCGAACTTTGTATCGCAAAGTATATGGATTGCCAAGTAAAGGCAAGCTGGATCGCAACAGCGCGTCCATCAACATGTTTAACGGTTGGTTACTGCAAGAATGAGGCAGACCGCCTCATGCCTTCACCAGGCTGGCAAACCCGCCATAGACCATCCGCTTGGCGTCAAACGGCGCAGTCTTTGGATCCATCGACGCCAGGCGAGGATCCGCCATCACCCTGGCGTTGATCTTGTCGCGCTGCGCGCGCGACTTGTAGGTAATCCAGGCGAAGACCACGGTCTCGCCGGCCTTTAGTTTCACGCTTTGCGGAAACGACGTCAGCTTGCCCGGCTTGACGTCGTCGGCGACCCACTCGCGATAATCGAGCGCCCCGTATCCGCGCCAGATCTTGCCGGCCTTCTTCGACAGTTGCGCATAGGCCTTGAGCTTCTTCTTCGGCACGGCGACGATGAATCCATCGACGTAAGGCATTTCGGCGTTTCCTGCTGTGTGGTTGCACCATCATTGCGAGCGCCAGCGAAGCAATCCATCCTTCCATGGGCCGAAGAATGGATTGCTTCGTCGCTTGCGCTCCTCGCAATGACGGCGCGTGACGCGCGGCGCATCAACTATGACAGCAGGATGCCTGAACCGGTGACGGTTGATACTGGTCACGTAGCCGCACCCAATCCATCGGATAGGGCAATCCCTCCTCGTGACGCCCAAGCGGCGTCAGGTCGAGATAGTGATAGGCGGCGTTCATCATGTCGAGGCCGCGCGCGAAGGTGGAATAGGTGTGGAACACGTCGCCGGTCTCGTCGCGATAGAACACGCTGATCCCAGGCACCTCATCTCCGTAGGGCGGCGTGGTTCCGAAGTTGTATTGAGCCTCGCCTCTGTCCATTTGCTCGCGGGTAAACGAGACGCCGTAGTCGTAATTGAAGTCGTTTTTCCCCGACGAGACCCAGTCGAAGGTCCAGCCCATCCGCTTCTTGAAGGCCTCGAGCTTGGCGAGCGGCGCGCGCGAGATCGCGACCATCGTGGTGTCGCGCGCGGCAAGGTGCGGCACCATGCGCTCGAAGCCGTCGACCCAGAACGAGCAGCTCTTGCAGGCTGCATCCCATTCGGGAGCAAACATCACATGCTGTACCACGAGCTGTGGCCTGCCCTTGAACAGATCGCCGAGCGTGACCTCGCCGTTCGGCCCGTCGAAAACATAGTTCTTGTCGATCTTGACCCAGGGCAGCTCGCGCCGCTCCCGGCTGAGCACTTCGCGCGCCCGTGTCAGCTCCTTCTCGCGGGCCATGAGGGCCTTACGGGCTTCGATCCATTCGTTGCGGGAGACGATCTTGTGCTGATGCATCGGATGCTCCTTTGTTTGCTTTCAGGCGTCGACGAAGTTTTGCAGATTGCCAAGAAATTCGGTCCAGCCGCGCTGATGATTGTCGCGCGCCGTCTCATCGACGAACTGCGCGTGATGGAAGGTGAGCAGCGTGCCGCCGGCATCGGGCCTGATCGAGATCGTCACAACGGACTCGCGCTCCGGCGTCGAATGCCAGGCCCAGCTGAACACCAGCCGCTCGTTCGGCACCACCTCGCGATAGACGCCGCCGACCTCGTGATATTCGCCGTTCGACCCGGTGAAGCTGATGCGGTAGCGCCCGCCGACGCGGACATCGAGATCCGCGCGTGTCGTGCCGGGCTTGACCTGCCCCGGCCCGAACCATTGCACTAGGTTTTCCGGCTCGGTCCACGCGGCGTACACCTTTTCCGGCCGCGCGCGGAGACGTCGGGTAAGGGTGAGGCTTGGGCGCGCGGCGAGGCCGGCGTCGGCGACGACTGCGGATTTGTTGGCCATGGGTCGTTCTCCACAAAGGCGGCAAGGCGGTCGAGGTTATCGGACCAGAACTGCGCATAGCGATTGAGCCAGTTCATCGCCTGCTCCATCGGCCGTGCGGTGAGCCGGCACGCCACCGTGCGGCCGGTCTTTTCGCGCGCGATCAGACCGGCATCCGAGAGCACATCGAGATGCTTCATGATCGCGGGCAGCGACATCGCAAACGGCTGGGCCAATTCGCTCACCGACAGGGTTTCCCGCTCGCCGAGCCTGGCCAGCAGGGCCCGGCGGGTCGGATCCGAAAGCGCCGCGAAGGTGCGGTCCAGCGTTTCGTCCTGATGCTTAACCATATGGTTTAGTATAGCTGCATAGGGCGCGGCGTCAAGGCCTCGGCTTCACGATCGCGTCAAACGCGCCGGATCGTGGCAGCATCCACGTCAGGAATCGTCAGCGGCATGCCGCGCGCCGCACGTTCGCGCGGCCCCGTGATCACGTCACAACCGCATGTCAGTACGGACGAGCGTGCCGGCGATAATACCGGCGCGGCTCCGGCGGCTCGCGAAACAGGAAGCGCGGATTTTCCCCGCAATAAAGATAACGGCCGGACACGCTCGCGAGGCACTGCTCGTAGGTCCGGTAAGCGCATTCGCCGGGATAGCCCAGGCTCGGGCCCTGCGCACACCACGGATAGTCGTAAGGATCGGCAGAAGCAGGACTGCTGCTTGCGATACCGGTGAGCATCACTGCTCCTGCCACGAGCATTGCCAATCGCGATGCACGCATGATCCAACCTCCTCTCACGCGCCGCAAGAGATAGCGCGACGCACCGGATTAAGGTTCCTTTATGCCGATTTATTCCACTGCTGGCCAGCGCGAGCACGCTGCATCGGTTCGCAGCTCCGCCATGACGCAGGGGAATGCCGAGCCCGCGGTGCGGCAGGACTCGGCCCGATGGAAACAGCGACGCGTCAGCCGGGTCGTTGTGCGGCTCGCAAAGCGCCTACTCGACCTTCAAACCGGCAAACTGAACCACCTTCTGCCACTTGTCGGTCTCGGCCTTGATGTCGTTGCCGAAGGCTTCCGGCGTCTGGATCAAGGGGTCGCCGCCGAGCTCGACCAGGCGCTTCTTCATCTCGGGCTCGGCGAGAACGGCGTTGATCTCGCTGTTGAGCTTGGCGATGTATTCCTTCGGTGTGTTCTTCGGCGCCCCCATGCCGAACAGCGCACTCGCTTCATAACCCTTTACCGTCTCGGCGATCGCCTGCACGTCGGGCAGTTGCGACGAACGCTCTGCCGTCGTCACGCCGAGCGCGCGCAGCGCGCCGGAACGGATGTGCTGGATGATCGAGGGCATGTTGTCGAAGATCACCTGCACCTGACCGCCCAGCATGTCGGTGATCGCAGGCGCGGCACCGCGATAGGGCACGTGCTGCATCTTGCAGCCGGTCATCGACACGAACATCTCGCCGGAGAGATGCACCGACGTGCCGTTGCCGGAGGAGGCCATGTTGACCTTGCCGGGGTTGGCCTTCACATAATCGATGAACTCGGCAACGTTCTTGGCGGGGACGTCCTTGTTGACCGTCATCACGTTCGGCACGCGGTTGAAGGATGCAATCGGCGCGATGTCGCGCACGAAGTTGAACTTCAGGTTCGCGTACAGCGAGGCGTTGATGTAGTTCGCCGGATTGACCAGAAACACGGTATAGCCGTCAGGCTCGGCGTTGATCGCGGCTTCGGTGCCGATGTTGTTGCCGGCGCCCGGCTTGTTCTCGATCACGAACTGCTGCCCGAGCTTCTCCGACAGCCGCTGCCCGATCAGACGCGCGATGATGTCGGTAGCGCCGCCCGGCGGATAGCCGACGATCCAGCGCACCGGCCGCGCCGGATAATCGGCTGCGGATGCACGGCCGATCGCAAATGTCGAAATTCCCGACCCGATCAGGCCCAGCGCGGCGCGGCGTGAAATCATGAAGTTTTCTCCCGATACGACAGGGTTTGGCTCCCTGCCCGTTTCTGTTGAATTGCGTGCGCCGAGGTTTTAACAAACAATGTCTGATGCGGCCAGTGCGACACATATGCAGGCGACCGCGACAAAAGACTAGGCCGAAAGGATCGATCATGTCGGTCAAGGTGAATGCGCTGGACCATCTCGTGATCAACGTCACGGATGTCGTCCGTTCGGTTGCCTGGTACAGCAGGATCCTCGGCATGGAGGTGAAGGTGTTCGATCCCGGCAAGGGCAAGACGCCGCGCACCTCGCTGGTGTTCGGCAACCAGAAGATCAATGTGCGGCCGCGCGATGCCGACAAGGTCGAGTGGTTCACCGCCGATCACGCGACGGTGGGCAGCGACGACCTCTGCTTCCTCACCACGAGCACGCCCGAGGAGGTGGTCGCGCATCTCAAGGCCAGTGGCGTCAGGATCGAGGAAGGTCCGGTGGCCAAGCAGGGCGCGCGCGGCACGCTGCGCTCGGTCTATTGCCGCGACCCGGACGGCAGCCTGATCGAGATCTCGTCGTATGAGGACTGACGCGGCTTGACCTCTCCACGTCATTGCGAGGAGCGAAGCGACGAAGCAATCCATACTTCCGGTGAGGAGGTATGGATTGCTTCGCGGAGCCTGTCATCGGGCGCGCATTCGCGCGACCCGTTGGCTCGCAATGACGGGAACGAGGGACGCCCGCAATCCCGATTTGCGCGCCACCTCTTCCGATGGCAGAAAGACCCCGACAACAAGCAAGCAGCCACTGAAGCTGCGCGGGAGGACACATGACCAATTCGAAGCCAGCGCCAGGCATCGTGGGACCGTTCGCAGGGCTAGACGTGCCATGGCTGCTGAAGATGCGCGCCGAGGTGCGCCGCGATCACCCGTTCCTGATCTGGGCCCCGTTCGACGCGCCGGCGCGGCGCTGGAGCTACGGCGAATTCCATGAGCGTGTCGGCGCGCTGGCCGCCGGCCTCGCCAAACGTGGCATCAGGCAGGGCGACTATGTCCTGATTCATCTCGACAATTGCATCGAGGCCGTTCTGTCGTGGTTCGCCTGCGTCGAGCTCGGCGCCATCGCCGTCACCACCAACACCCGCTCGGCAGCCGCCGAGATAGAGTATTTCGCGGGCCATTGCGGCGCGGTCGCAGCCATCACCCAGCCGGCCTATGCCGAACTGGTCGCCGCCAACAGCAAGAGCCTGCGCTGGATCGCCGTGATCGCGCACGACGCGGGGCAACCGCCCGCGCAGGCGCCCGCACGCGGCGACAGCTTTGAATCGCTGTTTGCCGACAGCGCCGACCGGCCGCGACGCCCGACCGATCCGCTGGCGCCGTGCAGCGTGCAATACACCTCCGGCACGACGTCGCGGCCGAAGGCCGTGCTGTGGACGCATGCCAACGCGCTGTGGGGCGCCAAGATCAACGCGGCGCATCAGGACCTGCACGCAGCAGACGTGCACCAGACCTATCTGCCGCTGTTCCACACCAATGCACTGGCCTATTCGATGCTGTCGACACTGTGGGTCGGCGGCTCCTGCGTGATCCAGCCGCGCTTCTCGGCCAGCCGCTTCTGGCCGGTGGCACTGGAGCACGGCTGCACCTGGACCTCGACGATCCCGTTCTGCATGAAGGCGCTGCTCGAGCACGAGATCCCGAAGAATCACAAGTTCCGGCTCTGGGGCACCGCGGTGAACGAGCCGCCGCCATTCGCCGTGTTCGGCGTCAAGATCATCGGCTGGTGGGGCATGACCGAGACCATCACCCACGGCATCATCGGCGAGGTCGACCAGCCCAACACGCCGATGTCGATCGGCCGCGCTGCACCCGAATACGAGATCCGCATCGTCAATGACGACGGCACGCCGACCGCCGTCGGCGAGACCGGCAACCTGCTGATCAGGGGCATTCCCGGCCTGTCGCTGTTCACCGAATACCTGCACAACGAGAAGGCCACGCGCGACAGCTTCGACGAGCACGGCTATTTCATCACCGGCGACCGAGTCACCCTGCTCGACCGCGGCTACATCAAGTTCGGCGACCGCGCCAAGGACATGCTCAAGGTCGGCGGCGAGAATGTCGCGGCGTCCGAGATCGAGCAGGTGATCGCCGTGGTGCCGGGCGTGCGCGAGGCCGCGGTCGTGGCGAAGAAGCATCCAATGCTGGACGAGGTGCCGGTCGTCTTCATCATCCCGCAGGCCGGCGTCGCCGCATTGCCGGCCGACCTGCACGACAAGGTCATGGCCGCCTGCCGTTCGGGACTCGCCGACTTCAAAGTGCCCAGGGAAATCCGCTTCGTCGACGAGATGCCGCGCTCGACGCTGGAGAAAGTCGCGAAGGCGGAGCTGCGGAAGATGCTGGAGTAGCCGCCTCCGTCATTACGAGCGAAGCGAAGCAATCCATGGTTCAGCGCATGCGGGACGACGGATTGCTTCGTCGCTTCGCCCCTCGCAATGACGTGAAATCTCAATTTACCTCGAACCGTATCGGCAGCTTCTTCGGCCCATTCACAAAATAGGCCTGCGTCATCTTCACCTCGCCATCGAGCGAGAGCGACTTCAGCCGCGGCAGCAGCTCCTCGAACAGGATGCGCATCTCGAGCTTTGCCAGATACTGGCCGAGACAGAGATGCGCGCCGTAACCGAAGGCGACGTGGCGGTTGGGCTTGCGGTCGCTGCGGAAGCGATAGGGATCCTCGAACACCTCCTCGTCGCGATTGCCCGAGGCGTAGCACAACATCAGCCAGTCGCCCTTCGCGATTCTGCGGCCGCCCAGCTCGGTGTCCGCGGTCGCCGAGCGCATGAAATGCTTGACCGGCGTCATCCAGCGGATCGCCTCGTCGACCAAGCCCGGGATCAATTCCGGATTGGCTTTGACCTTGGCAAACTCGGCCGGATCTTCCGCCAGCGCCCAGACCGCGCCAGCGGTCGAGGACGAGGTGGTGTCGTGGCCCGCGGTCGCGACGATCATGTAATAGCTGGTCGCGTCGTGCTCGGGCATGTAGTCGCCACCGATCTTCGCGTTGGCGATCACGGTGGCGAGATCGTCGCGCGGGTTGCGGCGACGATCCTCGGTGATCTTGCGGAAATAGGCGGAGAAGTCGCCGACCACCGCCTGCATCATCATCGAAAACTGCTCCGCGCTCAGCGCCTCCCGGCTGCGCGCCGTGTCGGGATCCTGCGGGCCGAACAGCTCCTGCGTCAGCTTGAGCATCCGCGGCTCATCCGCCTCGGGCACGCCGAGGATCTCCATGATGACATGCAAGGGATAGCCGAGCGCGACGTCCGCGACGAAATCGCAGGCGCCGCCCTTGGCCAGCATGCGCTGCACCGTGGCCCGCGCAATCTCGCGGACGCGCCCTTCGAACTTGCCGAGATTGGCCGGCATGAACCAGCCCTGCGTCAGCGCGCGGTACTTCGGATGGTCGGGCGCGTCCATCTGCACCAGCGAGCGCACCAGATTGGGGCCGCCGGTGATCTTGCGGACCCGCTCCTCGACCGCCTGATTTGTCAGCGTCGTCGGGCGGTCGGCATTGTGGAACAGCTCGTTCTGCCGGCTGATCGCCTGGATATGCGCGTGCTTGGTGACGACCCAGAACGGATCGAACCGGTCCGGCTGGGCAATGCCGAGCGGATTGTTGGCGCGCAGCCAGCGATAGCTGTCATGGATCCGGTGATCGGCATAGGCGACGGGATCGACGAGGGTCGCCGCGATGTCGGCGGGAATGTCGAGACTTCCGGTTGCTGTCGTATTCATGGGTCGCCCTCGCCGGTGGCCGCCTGTCAGGGACGCCGATCTTCACCGACATCTAGGCGGCGGCAAGGCCAGGGACTTGCGTTGAATGGCCGGAGCGCGATCCGGAAAGTGTTAAGCGGTTTTCCCTCGCGACAAACGCGGAACGCGTTTGCGCGGAGATCATGCTCAAACAAGGAGCTAAAGCGCGATGACGATTCAACGCAATCTCATCGCGCTTTAGCGCCAGGCCGTCGTTCCGGGGCGACGGCGGATCGCTTAGTAATGCCCGAACGCCACTGGGCGGAACGCCTGCAACAATTGCTGATCGAGCTTGCCGCCCATCTCCTCCATCATGGAGAACGCCTTGGCGTGGGTGAATTGTAGCCGGTAGGCGCGCTTCTCCACCAGCGCGGCATAGACATCGACGATCGTGGTGACGCGAACGATGTCGCTGATCTGGTCGCCGCTGAGGCCGTTGGGATAACCGGTGCCATCGAGGAATTCGTGATGGTGCAGGATCACGTCGAGCATTTCCGGCGGGAAGCCGCCTTGCGCGGCCAGCGCCTCGTAACCTCGGCGCGGATGCTCGCGCATCTCCGCCATTTCCTCGACCGTCAGCGCGCCGGGCTTGTCGAGCAGCGCCACCGGAATGAAGGCCTTGCCGACATCGTGCAGCAGGGCGGCACGGGCAAGCCGCCGCTGATCGTCCTCGCGCATGTCGAGATGCTGGGCGAACGCCACCGCAAAGCCGGTCACGAACAGGCAGTGACGGTAGGTCTCCTGGTGATGGCAGCCGACGGCGGTCAGCCATTCGCGCAGCGAGTTGTGCTTTATCGCCTTGAGGATCTTGCTTTCGGCGGCGACGATGTCGTCGAATTTCAGCGGCTCGCCGGCGCGCATCCGCTCGAAGATCTTGACCATCACCCCGTGCGCCGCCTCGACGCCGCGGTTGAGCGCCTTGCCGCGGTCGGTCTCGTCGTAGCCGCTGTTATCGGGGAATGCGGCGCGGATGCGCTGCAGAATGCCGCGCGCATCGAACGGCCGCGAGATCGTGTCGGTGGCGCCGAGCGCCCAGGCCTGCATCGAGGCGTGGTGCAGCGCGTCTGCCAGCACGAACAGCCGCGGCATCTCGCGATAGGCCTCGCCCTGCAGCTTGGCGCGCACGAGCTGCACGCTCTCCGGTGAGCGGAGGTTGATGTCGACCACGATGCCGGAGAGATCGCCGGCCGGGCGCTCGGGAATTTCCGAGGTCGGGATAGTATCGACCTCTCCTACCGACCGCAGGATGCTGGCGAGTTCGTTGCTCTGATCGCTTCGATCAGACGCCAGCAGCAAACGGCGCTTCGAAGTCTTGTTGGCTAAGGCAGTCATGGATTCCCCGTCGCGGTAACGACCGACGGCCAAGGCTACCCGACGAGATATTCCCTCCGACTTAATGGGGATGCTGAACGGTGATTGAGCGCAATGGCTACAATTTGAAGGACCACATCATCCGGCAACAGAATCAGCGCGGGCGCACAAGGAAAATCCGCCGAGAAGGTTCTCGGCGGATTTTCTTTTTTGGGTGGCTGACGAGCCTTATGCCTTCATCGCCGCCTTCACCGCCTCCGCGGAGATCGGCAGGCCGCGGACGCGGGCACCGACCGCGTTGAAGACGGCGTTGCCGATCGCCGGCGCCACCACCGTCACCGCGGGCTCGCCGACGCCGGTCGCCCTTTCACCATTGGCGATGACGTTGACTGCGACTTCGGGCAGCTGACTCATCCGCAGCGGCGTGTAGCTGTCGAAGTTGGTCTGTTCGATGCCGCCGTCCTTCAACGTCGCCTTCTCGAACAGCGCAAGCGACATGCCCCACAGCGCCGCGCCCTCGACCTGGGCACGGATGCCGTCGGGATTCACCTGCGTGCCGACGTCGGTTGCGACCGTCAGCTTCTTCACCGTCACCTCGCCCGACGGCGCCACCGCGACGTGGGCGACGCAGGCGGTCCAGCTGGCGGTGGCGCGTTCCTGCGACGACACGCAGGCCACGCCCATGCCTTCACCCTTCGGCAGCTTCTTGGTGCCGTAGCCGGCAAGGCCCATCGCGGCGAGCAGCGTGTTACGCAACCGCTGCGCGCCGCCATCGTTCTTGCCCTTGCCGTCGAGCAGTTCGACCCGGAACAGGGCCGGATCCTTGCCGGTCGCATGCGCGATCTCGTCGATCATGCTTTCGACCGCCCAGAAGGTCCAACCCGGGGCCACCGAGCGAAGCTGACCGGACGGGGTGGCGTTGTGCGCCATCTCGTTCTTGATCGCCCGCACATAGTGGTTGGGCACGGTGTAGAAGAAGTCCGCGCCATTGACCGTGAAGGCGTCGAGCGGCCCCTTCTTATCGACCGAAGGCGACAGGAAATCGGGGATTCCCCACCGCGCGGTCGGCCAGGCCGAGACCACGTCGTGGCTGAGCGCGACGAGCTTGCCATCGCCGTCCATGCCGGCCTTGATCTTCTGGTAGGTGAGCGGACGCGAGAAATCCATCGTCATGTCGTTCTCGCGCGAGTAGATCACCTTGACCGGCTTGCCGACGGCCTTCGCCGCCTGCACCGCGGGCACCATCATGTCAGCGTCGAGACGCCGGCCGAAGCCGCCGCCCAGCCACATCTGGTGCATCACGACATATTTCGGATCGATCCCCGCCGCGCCCGCGGCGATCGCCCCGGTGCGTGTCGCGAACTGGTTGCCGGAATAGACGTGCAGGATGTCGCCCTTGAACTCGGCCGTCGCGTTCATGGGCTCCATCGGACAGTGGATATTGATGTTGGTGGTGTATTCCGCCTCCATCACCTTGGCCGCCGAGCCGAACACTGCATCCGGATCCCCGTCCTTGACGAAGAACTGGCCGGAATCGCTGAGGCCCTGCAGCCGCTTGGCTTCGGTCAGCAACGACTCGCTCGACAGCTTCGCGTTCGGACCGCCGTCATAGTCGATCTTGAGCGCTGCCGCCGCCTTGCGGGCATTGGCGTAGGTGTGGGCCACCGCGACCACCCAGCCGGTCGTCGTGCCGGTCTTGTCGTCGATCGTGACGGCCTTGATGAAGCCCGGCACCTTCTTGGCCGCGGAGTCGTCGACCGACTTCACGGTGGCACCGTAGCGGACCGGCGGCGTGACCAGGGCGCCATAGACCATGCCAGGCAGCATGACGTCGATGCCGTACTTCGCGGTGCCGTTGGTCTTGTAGGGGATGTCAATCTGCGGCACCGAGACGCCGATCATCGTGTACTGCTCCGGCGATTTCAGCTTGATCGCCTTGAGGTCGTCAGCCGTGAAGGTCTTGGTCGCCTTGCCGCTCTTGACCACGTCGGCAAACGACATCGACTTCTTCGACTTCGGATGGCTGATCACGGAATCGCGGACCACCAGTTCGCCGGCCGGCGCGCCCATCGCGCTTGCTGCGGCTTCGGTCAATGCGATGCGGCCCGCCGCGCCGGCGCGGCTCATCGCATCGAAGTTCATCATCGTCGACCAGCTACCGCCGGTGATCTGCGCGCCCAGCACGGGATCGTTGAACTTGGGATCATTGGAGGCGAGCTGGACCCGCATGTCCTTCCAGTTCGCGCCGAGCTCCTCGGCCACGATCTGCGCCATAGTCGAGGCGATGTGCTGGCCCATGTCGGCCTTGCCGCAGGTCACGGTGACGAGACCGTCGTGACCGATCGCGTACCAGACGGTCGGCTCGAAATGGGCGGGCGCCGCGGCAAGGGCCTGATCGATGCCGGGAACGGCGGCATAGCCGAGCACGAGGCCGGTTGCCGCGGTGCCGACCAGGAAGGAACGGCGGCTGAGGTCGGCGGATGTGCCTTGCGGAATTTTCACGTGGCTATTCATGTGGGCCTCCGGTCGCTTCCGGTGGCCGACGCGGTGCGCATCTCGGATGCTGCGCGCATGATCGCCTTCTGGATTCGTGAGTAGGTCATGCAACGGCAGAGATTGCCGTCCATATGCGCGACCACTTCATCCTTCGTCGGGTTGGAGTTCTTCGACAGCAAGGCTGCCGCCTGCATGATCTGGCCGGATTGGCAGTAACCGCATTGCGGGACCTGCTCGGCGATCCAGGCTTTCTGCAAGGGGTGATCGCCCTTGGCGGAGAGCCCTTCGATGGTGACGATCTTCTTGCCCACGGCGTCGGCGACGGAGGTCTGGCAGGACCGCACCGCTTCGCCGTTGAGGTGGACCGTGCAGGCGCCACAGAGACCCGCGCCGCAACCGAACTTGGTGCCGGTCATCTGCAATTGCTCGCGGATGACCCATAGCAGCGGCGTGTCGTGTGCCGCCTCGACGGACATATTCCGTCCGTTGATATTGAGATTAGGCATCTCTCTCCCCTTCCGGTGCATGAAGCCGCTTACGGCGGCAACTCACTTTTTGGGTCGTGGCTGGCGCCCACCGGGTCAGCGACAGTTGCCGTGACAATGATCCGGTTACCGTCGGGAGGCAATTCAATTTGGAACTGTTCGAAGAGAATAGTTTTTTGAAGCGAACGATTGTGCGATGCGGCACAGATCTGTCACCGCGATGTCAATGACAGACCAGTTTGCCGGCATCCTCTGCCGTCTGCGTATTTCTCAACGGCGAATGGATCGCGTTAGGATCGGGCTGCCTTGGGAAATCGGGAAGCCAACATGCCAAAGCTCAATCGCGACGGGGTCAACATCCACTACGAGGTCTACGGTAGCGGCCCGCCGCTCATCCTCACCCACGGCTATTCGTCAACCTCGGCGATGTGGCAGGGCCAGATCGAGGCATTGTCGAAACACCACAAGCTGGTGTTGTGGGACATGCGCGGCCACGGCCTGTCAGACTATCCCGACGATCCCGCAAGCTACAGCGAGGCCCTGACGGTCGGCGACATCGCTGGTCTGCTCGATGCCGTCGACGCCGACAAGGCGATCGTCGGCGGCCTGTCGCTCGGCGGCTACATGTCGCTTGCCTTCCATCGCGCTCACCCGGAGCGGGTGCGGGCGCTCCTGATCATCGACACCGGCCCGGGCTTCAAGAAG
The DNA here is from genome assembly GCF_029910095.1 of Bradyrhizobium sp. ISRA464. Lineage (NCBI taxonomy): Bacteria > Pseudomonadati > Pseudomonadota > Alphaproteobacteria > Hyphomicrobiales > Nitrobacteraceae > Bradyrhizobium > Bradyrhizobium sp. ISRA464. The sequence continues at coordinate 8,457,069 of NZ_CP094526.1, forward strand.
GACGATGCGCGCGAGGTCTGGAACAAGCGCGCCCGCGACACCGGCGACCGGTTTGAGCGCGAGGGGCTTGAGGTGCTGAAGTCGCTGAGCCCTGAGCGCTCGTCCGTGACGCATCGCAATGCCAAGGGTCTGGCGCTCGCCGCGCGCGGCATGCTGGCGCAACGCGATGCGCGGGTGATCGAATCCCTGCCCGACATCAAAGTGCCGTCGCTGGTCGTGGTCGGCGCCGACGATACGCCGTTCCTGGCCGCCTCCGACTACATGGCGGCGAAAATTCCGGGCGCGCGCAAGGTGGTGGTCCCGAACGCCGGCCACGCCGTCAACATCGATCAGCCGCAGGCCTTCATCGAAGCCGTGCTGCCGTTCCTGGACGGCCTTAAAGCTGACGCGCCGGGAAAGGCTGCATCGTGAAGGCGATCTTCGTTGCCTTGCTGCTGGCAGCCGGCGGCACGGCCGCCAGCGCTCAGAAGCTGCCGTCGTTCGGCGGCTCGGCCACGCCCTCGTTCGCCGCAACACTGTCGAACAACACGCCGCTGGTGTTCGGTATGGGCCTCGACGAGGCACGGCGGGCGCTCGGCACACCCTTCACCCATGTCAGCGGGCCGCCCGGCGAGGAAGTCTTCCTGGCCTTTCGCGATATCGGCGGCAGTGGGCTGTTTCCACACCACGACCGTCTCTATCTGCAATTCCGCAAGGGGCGGCTTGCCGGCTGGAAGGGTGACTGGGGCGAGAACTGGATGTGGCGATAGCGCGCCACGCATCGCCAATCCCTAACCGAACAAGGACAACCCATGGGACAAGATATCAAGCTCAAGGCTTCGGATGGTTTTGCACTCGGCGCCTATCGTGCCGATCCCGCCGATGCGCCCAAGGGCGCCATCGTCGTGATCCAGGAGATCTTCGGCGTCAACCATCACATCCGCTCGGTCTGCGACCGGCTGGCGAAGGAAGGTTATGTCGCCGTGGCGCCGTCGATCTTCGATCGCATCGAGCCGAACTTCCAGAGCGGCTATTCGCCGGACGAAATCGCCAACGCGCGGAAGTTCGTCGCCAATCCGGACTGGGCCGCCATGCTGCGCGACACCCAGGCCGCGATCGACGCGGTGAAATCCGTGGGCCCGGTCGGCATCATCGGCTTCTGTCTCGGCGGCAGCGTCACCTATGCGGCCGCGACCAAGCTGTCCGGGCTCTCCGCTGCGGTCGGTTATTATGGCGGCGCCATCGTCCGCTTTGCCGACGACAAGCCGGCCGTGCCGACGCAATTGCATTTCGGCGAGAAGGACGCCGGCATTCCCCTGAGCGACGTCGAGACCATCAAGTCGAAGCGGCCCGAGGTCGAGATCTTCATCTATCCCGGTGCGCAGCACGGCTTCCATTGCAACGAGCGTGCAAGCTACGACAAGGCAAGTGCCGACATCGCCTGGCCGCGCAGCATGGCGTTCTTCGCGAAGCATTTGCGCTGAGTGTTATGCCGGGCGAAAGCGCGAAGCGCGTCTTCACACAGAAGACCCGGCAATCCATCTTCTCGGAAGACTTTCGGCGGATGGATGCGCGGGTCAAGCCCGCGCATGACGAGTCGTGATCAGAACCAGCGCTCGTTGACGAACACGGTGTCGCCGGGGCCGATCGGGGTGCCGAGCGGCACCACGAACCGGCCGGAGCCGGACGCGTCGGTATGTGTCAAGGTGACGCTGTCGCGCTTGGCGCGGGGCGAGAAGCCGCCGGCGATCGCGACCGCGCTCTCCACGGTCATGTTGGGCACGTAGGGATATTGGCCGGGGGCGGCGACTTCGCCCAGGATGAAGAACGGGCGATAGGCCTCGATCTCGACCGCCACCGAAGGCTCGCGGATAAAGCCGTTGCGCAGCCGGCCAGTGATCTCGGCGGCGAGCCCGGCCGGGGTGCGGCCGCGTGCCGGCACCGTGCCGATCAGCGGCATCGTGATCGCACCGGCGGCGTCGATCGCATAGGTGTTGGTGAGGCCTTCCTGGCCGTAGACCACGACGCGCAGCCTGTCGCCTGCATCGAGATGATAAGCGTTGTCGTAGCGGGCTGGCCCTGATGGCGCGGAGTAGACGACCGGGGCGGCGGCCGGCGCGACATAGCCGCGAGGGGAACTTGCAAAGGCCGCGCGCATCGCGCTGATGGCGCCGCCACCGCTCGCATCCGCGACCGGAGCCTGCGCATAGGTCTGTCCATAGGCGACGGAATCGAGACTCCCTTGCGGGCCGACGGCCACCGGGCCGGACGTGCTCATGCAGCCCGACAGCGCGAGCGCCGTCGTGACGGCAGTGATCGGCAATCGTAACGCGTGCACAACCTGCACCGGACCATCCCCCACAGCGAGACAGCCCCAGTCTTGCACCGGTTATGGTTAACAAAGGGTTTTCGGGCAAGATCGAACGGAGAAACGGGAAGCCGAACCCGGCCTCCCGTTGATTCAAAGTGCGATCAGGCGGTGACACCGACGCCGATCGGGCAGGACACGCCGGTGCCGCCGAGCCCGCAATAGCCCGCCGGATTCTTGGCAAGATATTGCTGATGGTAGTCCTCGGCGAAGTAGAACTCGCCGGCCGGCGCGATCTCGGTGGTGATGGCGCCGAGGCCCTTGGCGGCGAGCGCCTTCTGATACATCGCGCTGGATGCTTCCGCGGTTTTGCGCTGCGCATCGCTGAAGGTGTAGATCGCGGAGCGATACTGCGTGCCGATGTCGTTGCCCTGCCGCATGCCCTGGGTCGGGTTGTGGTTCTCCCAGAATGTTTTCAGAAGCTTCTCGTAGGACATCTTCGTCGGATCGAACACCACAAGCACCACTTCGGTGTGACCGGTCCGACCGGAGCAGACCTCTTCATAGGTCGGGTTCGGCGTGTGGCCCCCGGCATAGCCGACGGCGGTGGTGTAGATGCCGTCGCCAAGCTCCCAGAACTTGCGCTCCGCGCCCCAGAAGCAACCGAGCCCGAACACGGCCTGCTCGAGGCCTTGCGGATAAGGCGGCTTCAACTTGCTGCCATTGACGAAATGGGTTGTGGCGGTCGGGATCGGCGTCGCGCGGCCCGGCAGCGCCTCGGCGGCGCTCGGCAACGCAGTGGTCTTGCGCATGAACAACATGGATCACCTCCAGGCAGAACATCGGCCGACGCGGCGAGGGCCTGCGGGCCGGCTGCCGATTATACGATTATATAAGTCCTTACGCTGGCGATGGCAGCCCCGTTACCCGGCGGCTGGCGGCGGCGATGGCGGCTCAGTCCCGCGTGTAACCGATCAGCGGCTTGCGGGGCCGGAACAGAACCATCAAGAGAATGCCGGCAATGCCGAGCACCGCGAATACCGGCTGGTCGAGGACGACCCTGATCACGCCGTTCCAGAGCCACGGCGCGTGGCTTTCCACCCAGACGCGGAACGCCTGCTGGCTGGACTGGTGGATGTCATTCCAGAACTGGCCGAACCGGGTGAACCGCAGGCTCTGGTCGGCGACGTAGCGGGCGCCGTCATAGACCAGGAAGATGAATCCGCCGGCCAGCAGCACGAGGCCGATGAGACGGAAAAAACCGCGGATCATGCGTCACCCCAATTTCCCTGTCGCGCCCCGAGCGTCGTCAGGCCTTACCGGGCGCCTCCCGGAAATTCAACCTCTTCAGGACCTTATCCGGGCATCGCAAGCCCAATTTCGGGCCCTTTTTGGGCCCGGAAAGCGTTGACGCTGGGGGCTGCGACATCTATAAGACCGGCCGATGGCGGCGGGCGCAATCCTGCCGCCGCTGTTCTTTGGACAGTGCCGCATGTGGGGGGAGCGTTCCGCTCCCTGGCATGGCCGCCTCAAGAACACCCTTGGACAATACACCCGAGTAGAGATTTGAACCGGCCGGTGCGCGCGAGCCCGACCACCGAGCGATCACCGCCGAAGGACAGTTGAGACCATGGCCAATACCACTTCCGCCAAGAAGGCGACCCGCAAGATTGCCCGCCGCACCATCGTCAACAAGTCGCGTCGCACGCAGATGCGTGGCGCGGTTCGCACCGTCGAGGAGGCGATCAAGCGCGGCGACCGCGATGCAGCGTTGAAGGCGATGACGCGCGCCGAGCCCGAACTGATGAAGGCCGCGCAGAAGAACATCATTCACAAGAACAACGCGAGCCGGAAGGTGTCGCGTTTGTCGCACCAGATCGCGAAGCTCGCTGCGAAGTGAGCTGACCAAAAAACACATCTCTCACGAAGCCCGGCTCGCGCCGGGCTTTTTGTTTGTGTGCGTAGAGTAGTTTCGTCACGCAAGAAGGATTGTGCTGCTGCGCAACCGAGCGCGCGTTGTGTTTCGTCGCATCCGTATTTTTACAGGTGCATTTGCTCGACGCGTTAAGCCTAAGCGCAATCTTCTCACGCTACGCAAGGTAGATGGAATGGCGCGCGACATCCGCTTCGAAAAACTGCGGGACGGGAGTTACCCTGTAAAAGTAATCGTGAAAAATCACGCTTCGCGAATTACTTATGCACATAGTGCTGAGGAGCGATTGGAAAATCGACCACCGCGAGAGCGAATGTAAATTTTCTATGAAAATTTTTTAGTATTACACCGCCGTCTGTGACACGCGCGATTCTGCGCGCGGATTCAAAAACTTGCTTTCGCAGTTTCGCATTTGCAGCTCCGCAACAGTCGCGAAGAGTCTTGGTCTCCGTCGAATCCACGGATTGTCAGGAAATCCGCTTGGTGTATTTGTTTGTTGTCCGCGACGCCCACGGCTCTCCAGATCAGCGCGGTTTGAGACCCAAGGGCGGACGTGCAAATCGGCGGCGGTGTGCGCGTTAGCGACGCTCTCCAAGCGAAGCTAGATTGACAACTCATAGCGATATGAGGACGGTCGACCTGTGTCAAAATTCCTCCGGCGAGGCAGCGGGATTTCCCGGACACCTCGAACAAGAGAGACCAGGAAAGATCGTCAGAGTCTGGCAGCTGGAACGCGAAGCGAGCGGACGGGTTGACGAGGAAGATACGCGGCGGCGCAGCGCCGGGCATTTCGGTGTTCGGTAGCGGCAACTGAATTTGAAGACACCAGCAAGCTGATAGCTTGCCGTGATACGTCGCGGCGGGAGGGGGAGGGGTTATGATTTACGGGATCATCACTGCAGTCGACAACGCGACCGCTGGAGTGCAGATTTCCAATGGTGTCGTAATCAACCCCTCGGACTCCGGCTCTGGCTCGCAGAGACCGTCGAGTACGCGCTGACCTCGCGAGACGCTTCTTCTCCAAACAGCTGATCTGACAGGTGACGCATTGTCGTCACACGGGAGGTCTTTGTCTGGAGCAGACAGCACCCGCTAGAGGTCGCGCCGTCGCAGGAAGCTGCGCGGCGCTTTCGCAACAAACATCTCTCAGACTTGGAAGTACGAAGGCA